>NZ_JPYA01000036.1 GCF_000750005.1 Geobacillus icigianus
CGCCCGCCGTTATCGGGCGCCGGCGACCATTTTTATTGTTCCCGGCGTTCTTCCGCTCGTGCCGGGCGGGACGGCGTTTGAAGCGATGCGCCATGTCGTTATGAACGATTACAATACGGCGATAGCTCTAGCAGCAAAGGCATTAATGATTTCCGGCGCCATTGCCATGGGCTTGATTTTTTCGGAGGTCGTCAACCAACTGGCGACACGCCGCCGTCATTCATCGCGATAGGTTGTTTTTTCCTTTCTGCCTATTTGTCGTTGCATTTGTTTGTTTGAATATTATAATAAGTATAATCATCATTTCATCTTTTACACAGCCGGGGGAGAGCAATGAAGGACATCATCAGACAGCTGAAAACAGAGCTATGGGAGATTTTTGACCATCTTCATCGTCATCCAGAAATCAGTTGGGAGGAGTGGCAGACGACCGAATTTGTCCGTCAGGAGCTGGAGCGCGAAGGGTATCGGGTGCGAACGTTTGCCGATTGTCCGGGCGTGGTGGCGGAAATCGGCACCGGCCCGTTTACGGTCGGAGTGCGCAGCGACATGGACGCTCTTTGGCAAGAAGTCGACGGCGTTTGGCAGCCGAACCATGCGTGCGGGCATGACGCTCACATGACGGTCGTGCTTGGGGTGGCGAAATTGCTTCGCCGCATCGGCTATGAGCCGTCGGGGACGCTCCGGTTTTTGTTCCAGCCGGCCGAAGAAAAAGGTACAGGGGCGTTGAAGATGATAGAAAAGGGAGCAGCCGATGGCTTGGCGTTTTTGTATGGCGTTCATTTACGGCCGGTTCAGGAAGTCAAAAGCGGGTACGCGGCGCCGGCGATCCTTCACGGGGCAGCGCAATGCATCGAAGGACGAATTCACGGTGTAGCGGCCCATGCCGCGCGGCCGCACTTAGGCGTCAACGTCATTGAGGTCGGCAGCGCTATCGTGCAGGAGCTGGGCAAAATTCATATCGACCCCCAAGTGCCAGCGTCGATCAAGATGACAAAGTTTCACGCCGGTGAAAAAGATGCGAACACGATCCCGGACTACGCGGAATTTGCCCTTGATTTGCGGGCGCAAACGAACGAAGCGATGGAGCGGCTCATCGAAGGGCTGCGCCATGTGATCAACGGGGTCGCTGCGATTTACGGAGCTGATATTGAGCTTATGGAGCGGGCGCGCATCGTCGCCGCTCATCCCGATCCAGATGCCGTGCGGCTGATGGAGGAGGCGATTATCACGACTTTGGGGGCGGAAAAGTGCGTTCCGCCAGTCGTGACGTCGGGAGGGGAGGATTTCCATTTTTATTCCTTTAAGAAACCGGAACTGAAAACAACGATGCTCGGATTGGGATGCGACTTGCACCCTGGACTCCATCATCCGAAGATGACATTCCGGCGCGAGGATTTGCTTTCCGGCGTGGAAATTTTGGCGCGGGTTGTGATGAATACGTTTGTGACGTTTGCGCCGCGGGGGGAGAGCGAGCGTGCCTCTGTCGCTGCAAATCATTGAGACGATCGAACAGTTGAATGAGATGGCCAAGCTTGAGGAGGAGATTTGGGGAACAGCACCAATTCCGCTTCATCAAACGCTGACGGTGGCGAAAAACGGCGGCTTGATCATCGGGGCGTATGAGAGCGGGAAGCTCGTCGGCTTTGTCTACAGCTTTCCTGGGTTTCGGAACGGGGAAGTGTATCTTTGCTCCCATATGATGGGGATTGCCGAATCGTTTCGCGATCAAGGGATCGGCTATCGCTTAAAAATGAAACAGGCGGAAGAAGCGCGCCGACGCGGCTATCAGCGTATCCGCTGGACGTACGATCCGCTGCAAAGCCGCAACGGCTACCTGAACGTAGCGAAGTTGGGGGCGGCAGCCGTCGGCTATGTGGAAAATTGCTACGGCGAAATGAATGATGCGCTGAACGGTCAGCTGCCGTCCGATCGCTTCATTGTCGAATGGCGGCTTGATGAGCGTCCGACCGGGGAGCGGAGCTTGGCTACAGCCGATGTTCTCAAGGCGAGACGTCTGGTGGTGCTCGATGCAGACCAAAGGGCTGACGGCCTGTTGCGGCCGGTGCTGAAGGACGTCGATGAAAAAGCGGCGCCGTTGTTGTTGGCTGCGATTCCGCTTGACTTTCCGCAGTTGAAAGAGCGGGATCTCGCGTTGGCGCTTGAGTGGCGGTTGACGACGCGCGCTTTGTTTCAGCGGCTGCTCATGGAAGGCTGGATTGCCGCCAGCGCTTGGCGCCGTTCCGGGGAGCCGGCGATGTATTACATATGGAGGTGGAGAAACGAATGGCTGCCGCAGAAAGGGGAAGAGGAATGACGATCAGCATCGAGTACGTCATCTTGCGCCATTTGCGCATGGAGTTGAAGTCGCCGTTTACAACGAGCTTCGGCACGTTTCAAGCGAAAGAGTTTCTTTTAGTGGAAGCGGTCGATCGCGACGGCGTCTCGGGTTGGGGCGAATCGGTCGCCTTTGCCGCCCCGTGGTACAGCGAGGAAACGGTGAAAACGAACTGGCATATGCTCGAGGACTTCCTTGTCCCGCTTGCGCTGGCGGAGCCGATCGATCATCCAGCGGAACTGTCAACGCGCTTTAACGCCATCCGTCAAAATCATATGGCGAAAGCGGCGCTTGAAGGAGCGGTGTGGGATGTATATGCCAAGCGGCTCGGCGTCCCGCTTTATCAAGCTCTTGGGGGGACGAAAAAGGAGATTGAAGTCGGTGTCAGCATCGGCATTCAGCCAACGGTGGGCGACTTGCTGCGGGTCATTGAACGGTATGTGGCGCAAGGATATCGGCGAATCAAGGTAAAAATTAAGCCCGGATGGGATGTCGATGTCATTCGCGAGGTGCGGCGCGCGTTTCCGAACGTGCCGCTCATGGCCGATGCCAATTCGGCGTACACGCTTGCCGATATGGATCGGCTGAAAGCGCTCGATGAATTCGGGTTGATGATGATCGAACAGCCGCTTGCCGCCGATGATCTCATCGATCATGCGCGCTTGCAGCCGCTTCTTGAGATGCCGATTTGCCTTGATGAAAGCGTTCGTTCCTATGACGATGCGCGCAAGGCGCTGGATCTTGGCAGCTGCCGCATCATCAATATCAAAATTGGACGTGTCGGCGGGCTTGGGGAGGCGAAGCGCATCCACGATCTTTGCGCTGAGCGCGGCGTGCCGGTGTGGTGCGGGGGAATGCTCGAAGCGGGCATTGGGCGTGCCCATAATATCGCCATCACGACATTAGAAAACTTCACCCTTCCCGGCGATACCGCCGCGTCGTCCCATTATTGGGAGCGGGATTTGATCATTCCAGAAGTCGAAGTGGATGACGGCTTGATTCGCGTGCCGGACGCCCCCGGCATCGGCTACGGTGTCGACCGCCGCCAAGTCGAGCGGTATACACAGTTTGCCAAGGTGTTTCATCGGGCAACGACATAAAGCGGATGGCATTTAATAAGCCTTCCATTTTATTACATAAAGGGGAAACGAAAAATGATCATAAGACTGATTGAGGGGAGCGATGCGGCAACGGGGAATTTGTTATTATAGTACAAACTGCTGTAGCACTCATGTTCAGCTGGCCCAAAACGCGTTGCCGCTTTGGGCCAGCTCTTTGTTCGTGGCGTTACACCCGTCCGATTCCGGTGTTCGCTTTGACGACAATTTCGGTGTATTTCTTTTCGTCCGCTTTTTTCGACGAAACGAGCGTGCCGATGACGGCGCCGAGAAAGCCGAGCGGGATCGAGATGATGCCCGGGTTGGCGAGCTTAAAGAGCGGTTCGCCGACGAAAATGGCGACCCCTGGCTGCGGCGACCAGACGTTCGGACCGAAGAAGACGAGCACCAAGGCGCTGATGAGCCCGACAAGCATCCCGGTAATCGCTCCAGTCGTGTTAAAACGGCGCCAGAAGATGGTGAACACGATCGTCGGCAAGTTGGCGCTCGCCGCCACCGCAAAGGCTAGCGACACGAGGAAGGCGACGTTCATTTTTTGCGCGAACAACGCTAACAAAATCGAGAGTACGGAAACGCCGACCGATGCCCAGCGCGCCGCCTGCATTTGTTCTTTTTCCGTTGCCTGGCCGCGCCGCAAAATATGGCTGTAAAAATCGTGGGCAAACGCGGAGGCGGCTGACAGAACGAGCCCGGCGACAACGGCCAAAATGGTCGCGAACGCGACAGCCGAGATGAAGGCGAACAAGAAATCTCCACCAAGCGCTTCGGCCAACAGCGGAGCGGCCATATTGCCGGCGGGGTTAGCGGCGACGATTTTGTCATAACCGACAAACGCGGCGGCACCGAACCCTAAGAAGATGGTCAACACATAGAAAATCCCAATGATCCATGTTGCATAAACGACCGATTTGCGCGCGGTTGGCGCGTCTTTGACCGTAAAGAAGCGGATCAAAATGTGCGGCAGCCCGGCCGTTCCCAACACGAGCGCCAAGTTTAATGAAATCGTATCAAGCGGGTCTTTAAACTTGTTGCCCGGGTTTAAAAACGCTTCGCCAAGTGGCGTGGCGGTTTTGACTTCATGGAACATTTTAGCGATGCTGAAGTCGAATTTGGCAAAGACGATGATGGAAATGATAAACGTACCGACCATCAACAAGACGGCTTTGACGATTTGCACCCAACTTGTGGCCGTCATGCCGCCGAAGACGACGTACACTGTCATCAAAACGCCGACGATCAAGACGGAATAAATGTAATCGAGCCCAAGCAGGAGCTTAATGAGACCGCCGGCACCGACGAGCTGGGCGATCATATAGAAAATCGAAATGGCGATCGTATTTAACGCCGCGACGCCGCGCACTTTTTTATCGTCAAAACGGGCGGCGATCATGTCGGCCATCGTGTATTTGCCGAGGTTGCGCAGCGGTTCGGCGACGATGTACAAGACGACAAGGTAGGCGACGAGAAACCCGATGCTGTAAAAGAAACCATCAAATCCCGCCAAGGCGATCATGCCGGCGATGCCCAAAAAAGACGCCGCGGACATATAGTCGCCGGCGATGGCCAGCCCGTTTTGCCAGCCGGTAAGGCTGCTGTCGGCCGTATAAAACTCGCTCGTCGTTTTCGTCCGTTTCGACGCGTAGTACGTAATGACCAACGTCAAGGCGACAATGACAAGAAAGAGGAAAAAGGCGAGCCCATGCATCAGACATTTCCTCCTTCCACCGTTTCTTGTTTCACTTGTTCGACGATGTTGTCAAATTCGGCTGCGCGCTTTGAATAAAGGATGCATAAAGCCCATGTCATGATAAATTGCGCGAACGCAAACAGCCAAGCCCAGCTGACCGGTCCGATCGCCTTCGTATTGAGCGCTTTCGAGTACGACGTTAATACCGGAAGGGCGAAGTAAAAAACGAAGAAAAAGACGATCGCCGGAACGATAAAGCGTTTCTTCGCTTGGATGAGGGCGCGAAATGAAACGGACTGGGCGATCGCTTCGTAATTGGCGCCGGTCGGCTCGGAAAATGACTGCTTTTTGACGGCCATGAAAATCCCTCCTTAGTTCGAATTAAAACGTTTTCAAAATAAGATATCGACGCACACCGTTGGTCGGAAAGACTGTCCTCCTTTCTTGTCACAAATTTGTCACATGTTCATTATATAATTGACTGAAAAATTTGTAAATTGTTTTTATTCAATCGATAACGAAAAAAATTTTTTTGCTTTGGCGCGCCAAACGGAAAAAATTTTTTGCTGTTTTTCTTATTTTCGCACTTTACAAAAAAACCATCATCATGTACAATGCTAACTGTACTTGTTTCGATAAATTTCAACAAATTTCTACAAAAAACGACAAGGGGAGACATCTATGAGTTTGTTTCGTAAAAAACCGATTCACTTGCTGATCAATGAATCGGCGGCGAAAGGAGCCTCGCTGCGCAAGGAGTTAGGGGCGTTCGATTTGACAATGCTTGGCATCGGCGCCATCATCGGGACGGGCATTTTCGTCCTGACCGGGGTGGCGGCGGCGGAACATGCCGGTCCGGCGCTTGTTCTTTCGTTTATTTTGTCGGGGTTAGCGTGTGTGTTCGCGGCGCTTTGTTACGCGGAGTTCGCTTCGACGGTGCCGGTGTCCGGAAGCGCGTATACGTACAGCTATGCGACGTTCGGCGAACTGTTCGCCTGGATTTTAGGATGGGATTTGATTTTGGAGTACGGCGTCTCTTCATCGGCGGTTGCCGTTGGCTGGTCCGGTTATTTCCAAGGCCTGCTTGCCGGGTTTGGCATTGAGTTGCCAAAAGCGCTGACGAGTGCGTATGATCCGGCAAAAGGAACGTTCGTTGATTTGCCAGCCGTTTTGATCGTGTTGCTGATTGCTTTCCTGCTGAATTTGGGAGCGAAAAAATCGGCCCGTTTCAACGCCATCATCGTGACGATCAAAGTTGCGGTCGTGCTCCTCTTTTTAGCTGTCGGTGTTTGGTATGTCAAGCCGGAAAACTGGACGCCGTTTATGCCGTATGGCTTCTCGGGTGTCGCGACCGGCGCGGCGACGGTATTTTTCGCTTACATCGGCTTTGACGCGGTGTCGACGGCGGCGGAAGAAGTGCGCAATCCGCAGCGCGATATGCCGATCGGCATCATCGTCTCACTGCTTGTGTGCACTTTGTTGTACATCGCTGTTTCGCTCGTGTTGACAGGCATTGTTCCGTATGAACAGCTCAATGTCAAAAACCCGGTGGCGTTTGCGTTGAACTATATTCACCAAGACTGGGTCGCTGGTTTTATTTCGCTCGGAGCGATCGCCGGCATTACGACGGTGCTTCTCGTGATGATGTACGGACAGACGCGCCTTTTCTACGCCATCAGCCGCGACGGGTTGCTGCCGAACGTGTTTGCCCGCATCAGCCCAACGCGCCAAGTGCCGTATGTCAATACGTGGCTGACTGGAGCGGCTGTAGCGGTGTTTGCCGGCGTCATCCCGCTCAACAAATTGGCCGAACTGACGAATATCGGCACGCTCTTTGCCTTCATTACCGTTTCCATCGGTGTGTTGGTATTGCGCAAGACCCAGCCTGATTTAAAACGGGCTTTCCGCGTTCCGTTCGTCCCGGTCGTTCCGATTTTAGCCGTCTTGTTCTGCGGTTATTTAGTGCTTCAGCTTCCGCCGATGACATGGATGGGCTTTGTCTCGTGGCTGCTGATTGGCTTAGCGATTTACTTTGTCTACGGCCGGAGGCACAGCGCGCTCAATCAGGCGGGTGCCAAAAAAGAGAAAGTCGGCTGACGATTGTCAAAAGAAGAGAGGTTGATCCAAACGGTGTCGTTTGGACAACCTCTTTTTTTGCTTCGGACGGCTGAGCAGGGGAAAAACGGACAGAGGTTGGGCAAATGGGCTTGGAAACGGGGCGGGAACACCGGGGCCGGCCACATTCCTCAAGCAGGTCGGTGAAACACAGCTGCCACGAGCCAATCAGCGGCATTACACCTTAAGGATGATTTTTCCATTCCTGATTTTTACCCAGCGAGCGAACCGGTGATGTTTCAGCCGTCGTTTCTAAAGGGGGGGGAAACCGCTGTCACACACGAATCGGCGGCATTTTCATTCAGAAAAGAAAGCTGATTTTGCAAGGCTTCTCTCATTGAGAAACGGATGGAATCAGCAGTATTTTACACTAAATCACCAACCTTCTAAACGAGTTCCCCGGTTGTGACACCTTTCTCTTGAACGACGGCCACATTTCCGTTACGATGTACGAATAGTGTAAAGAAGAGCGTCAGTCCGTTTCATTTAAGCGGGGTGAAATCGATGTTTGGCACATTATTGAAAAAGAGAGAGAGAACGCTTGAACGGACGGTGGCAGAGATCCAGCAAGGGAATGAAGCGCTGCGCAATGACTTGATCCAGCAATACAAGCCGTTTATCGCCAAAACTGCCTCGAGCGTCTGCAAGCGGTTCATCCGTGAGGAAGATGATGAGGCGAGCATCGGGTTGATTGCGTTCAATGAGGCGATCGAAAAATATGCGCCGCACAAGGGCGGCTCGTTTCTCTCCTTCGCTGAGCTGCTCATTAAGCGGCGGTTGATCGATTACATTCGGAAAGAGGCGCGAATGCGCGAATCGGTCTGGCACGTTGAGGACGGCGAGGACAGCGAACAGGCGGCCCAGACGTATTTGGATGCCAAACTCTCCATTGATGAGTTTTACAAGCAGATCGAGCAGCAGCAGCGGCGCGAAGAAATCATTTACTACCGGCAGGTGCTAAAACAGTTCGGTATTGATTTCCATGATCTGGTTGAACAGTCACCGAAACATAAGGATGCCCGTCTCAACGCCGTTCGTGTCGCCCAGTTGTTAGTTGAAAACGAGGAATGGCTTGCCCTCTTGTTTCAGAAAAAGCAATTGCCCATCAAACAGCTCGAAACAATGGCATCCGTCAGCCGCAAAACCATCGAGAGAAACAGAAAATACATTATTGCGGTCGCGGTCATTTTGGCGGGTGATTATCTTTACTTAAAGGACTATATAAAAGGGGTGCTTTCATCATGAAAAAGGGGATTGTGCTCGAATGGGACGAAGAGTTCGTCACGGTGCTGACGCCGGAAGGAGAATTCGTACAGCTGAAAAAAGAACGAGAGTACGAAATAGGGGAAGAAATTGAGGCGCGACCGGTCCATTCATCGTTTCCGTTTCGGCGCCGCTCCTTTCGATACGCTCTTGTGAGCGCCGTCATCGCTGCCGCACTCTTGGTGGCCACTTGGATACAGCGGCCCGCCGATACGGTGTACGCGTATATGTCGATCGACATCAACCCGAGCATTGAAGCCGGAGTGGATGATGAGCTGCGCGTATTGACGCTCAAAGCCTATAATGAAGAAGGGAGCGACGTGCTCGCGGCGCTTTCAGCATGGAAAAGCGAACCGTTTTCAACGGTGGCGAAACAAATTATTGCTTTGAGTGAACAAAAAGGGTATTTAAGAGCGGGCGGTGAGGTGCTGATTACGACGGTGGAAACCGAACGAGACCTCTCTTCGGAACGGAAGCTGTCGGCCGAGCTCGCGGAAATCCGGCAAGCGGTAGCCGATGAACAGATTGTCGTCACAACGAAACAGAGCACGATGGAAGTGCGCAATCGAGCCGTCAAACGGGGAATGACAACAGGAAAGCTGCTGCAAATCGAGAAAAAAGGAAAACCCGTCCCGCCATCGCCCTCCCATTCGCCAAACGGCAAAGAGAAGGAAGGGAAAAAAGGAAACGAACCGTCGCCGTCGTCCACGAAGCCGCCGGCGTCAACGAAGAAACATCATGATGAGCCAAAACAACCGAAGGGGCAGAAAAACGAACAACAGCCGCCGCATCAGCGGAAAAACGCTGATCCCCCTTCAAAACCGTCCCCTGCAGACAAAATGTCCCCCAAAGGGAAAAACAATGAGAACGCCCGTCCTCTGCGGCCGGGCGGTCATGATGAAAACAAACGGGCCGGGGAGGGAAAAGGCAACCCTACACGCGGTTCGCTCGCTCCAAACGAGACCGACCGAAAGACGAAAGCAACGGATGGCAACACAAAAAAAGCCGAGTGATTGCGCTCGGCTTTATTCCGTTCTTCGGCCCGTCAGCTCGCTTTGCGCCTGAGCGATGAGCCGTTTCGTTATTTCTCCGCCGACAGAGCCGTTGGCGCGCGAAACAGTGCCAGCCCCAAGCTGTACGCCAAACTCTTGGGCGATCTCGTATTTCATTTGTTCCAATGCTTGTTCAATGCCTGGAACAAGCAGTTTGTTGCTTCCACGTGCCATTCTTTTTTGCCTCCTTCGTCATGTTTCGATGTGGCATCATTAGTATAAGCAAACCGTTGCTTGGGTATAGGTGGGAATGAAAGGGAGGCAAGATGATGAAAAAAGTCGTTGCAAACTTTATTCATCATCGGTCCGATCGTATTTGCCGTTTTTTTAGCATTTCATAAAGTGCAGCTGTTAGGAACGGCATCTTTTGAGTTTGTAGGGTTTGATAACTTTGCGCGCATGGCGCATGATACTCGGGCAAAAATCGCGTTGTGGAACACCGTGAAATACGTCGTCATTGTCGTTCCTTGTCAGACCGTTTTGGCTCTTGTATTGGCGGCTACTTTAAACGCAGGGTTAAAAGGAGAAAAGTTTTTCCGCATCGTTTACTTTTTGCCAACATTAACGTCCTCTGCCGTGCTGACCCTTATTTTTATGTGGATGTACAACCAAAACGGCTTCATTAACCATGTGCTTGAAGCGGTTGGACTGCCGACTTACAATTGGCTAGGCGATCCAGACGTTGCTTTGAACGCGATCATGATCATGAATATATGGTCGACGGCTCCGTATTTTATGGTTATTTACTTGGCGGCATTGCAAGATATTCCTGATTCCTTGTACGAAGCTGCGGAATTAGATGGGGCCAATGCTTGGCAGAAGTTTTGGCACATTACCGTCCCTTATTTGCGCCCAGTGACGTCGTTTGTCGTGATTATGGGGTTAATTGGAACATTCCAGTTATTCGACCAATCGTACATTTTCTCGGCCGGTTCTGGCGGGCCGAACAACTCGACGTTAACCGTAGTGCTTCTCATTTATCAATACGCGTTTAAAACGTTAGGGACGATGGGATATGCGGCCGCGTTAGCATTTGCGTTAGCCATCGTCATTCTCGTGGCGACAATGCTGCAACGAAAGTTATCGAAAGAGGAGTCCCTCTATTAAGGAGTTGAGGACGAATGAGGAAAAAAACACGGATCGGAAAAGCCTTGCTGTATGCGGTGCTTGTGATTTATGCGGTCATTACGCTCATTCCTTTTTTATGGGCCCTATCCTCTTCCTTCAAAACCCTTGAGGAAATGGTCAGCGGTACGATTTCGTTGATTCCCAACCACTTCACGCTTGAGAACTACAAGCAAATTTTTGTGGAACAGGAGCTGTTTCCGCGTTGGCTCTTGAACAGCGTAGTGATTGCGGTCGTCGTTACGGTGCTGAACTTATTGTTTAACTCGATGGCTGGCTATGCGCTCGCACGGCTGCAATTTCCCGGGAGAAAACCGCTGTTTTTGATCATTTTGGCCGTCTTAATGGTTCCAGCTCAAGTGACAATGATTCCGAACTATTTGATTTTGAAACAGCTCGGGTGGTTGAACTCGTATCAAGGCATGATTGTGCCGACGATGATAAACGCGACGTTTATTTTCATGATGAGGCAATTTTTCATTAACTTTCCAAGAGAGTTGGAAGAAGCGGCGGAGCTTGACGGCCTTGGTCGGTTCGGAACCTTTTTCCGGATCGTCCTGCCGCTCGCCCGCCCGGCGCTGGCGGCTCAGGCCATTTTCGTCTTCATGGGTTCGTGGAACGATTTCATGCGCCCGCTCATTATTTTGTCGGATCCGCAATTGTTTACGCTGCCGCTTGGCCTGAACAGCTTCAAAGGACAATACATCAGTTATTGGAACTACATCATGGCCGCCTCCATGGTGTTTACTTTGCCGGTATTGATCATTCATGCGTTTTTCAATCGTTATTTTATAAAAGGGATTTCGTTTACGGGCGGGAAATAAAGATGGGTTTGTTTCTGTGTGCGCGTTGAGAACGGAAGAAAGGGCTTTGATAAGGCTGTACCAAGGTCTTCCTGACCTTGGTACAGCCTTTTTTTCATGCGGCATAGGCGTTGAAAAAACGAGCATCATATAGGTGAAATACCTACGCTGCGAGGAAAGGGATCAACGCCATGGAATGGACGATGCGGTGGCCGAGGCAGGCAGGAAAGAGGATAAGGCGAGGATGGGGGGCGGCTGCGCTTGCCGTCGTGTTGAAGCCATGACGGTGCATAATCGATGTATGGCCGAGGCACGATAAGAAAAAAGCGGAAGGAGGATCAAGGTGGCTGACATCGCGTTCCCGGTTGCCCGTCTTCATGACGGGACGCTTCGCCAGCTCCAGCAGTTGGAACAGCGGCTGCGCGAAGAGACGGGGGAAGAAATTGTGCTTGTCGCTTATCAACGGAAAACGATAGATGAAGGGGAGATGAAACGATGATGAAACGAAAAGTGAAATTCGACGCGGCGAAAAACAACAATAAAACGCCGACCGAGAGCCTGCCGGATACGGAATTTGCCGCGCAATACGCCGGCGAAGAAGACATGATTCGCGGCGCGAACCGCAATTCGAAAAAAGGGCGCCAAGGAGGCGGCGATGGATAACGATCAGAAGGAGCGGCCTGTCCAACGAAATGAAGAAATGGCGTTTGAATGGGGCGATTTTGCCGCTCATCAACCTATTTGGCTGATGGAAGAGCAAAAACGGGCGAAGAGGAAGGAAACAAAAAAGAAAGACCCACCGCGGTGAGAGGGCTGTCTGCCAGCCGCTTTCACAGCAGGCAAGCGAAAACAGAAGGGACGCCGGAAGCGGCGTTCTTTTTTCGTGCCATGAATGGGCAGCTCCCATTTGCGAATGAATCGAATGTGGCGAAACAGCAGCGATGGTGAGACGCGGCTTCATCGATTCACGGAAACGAGCCCGCCGTTGATCATCCAGAATCGGGAACATCCGCATGTGCTGACGGAAGGAGTCGGTAAGCGGGTGCTCAATGGAAAAGAAAAGCACTGACAACACTCCGGGCGTAAGGCCCGAGTTCGACAATTTTGTGGTCATTTTAGGCAAACGAAAATGGCCAAAATGCTGTGATATCAAGGAGTTCACGATGTGGCCCCCTAGAAAAAAACGCCGGATTTCATAGGCATACGACTTTCCTATTTTACCTTTGGGCCACGCCGAGATGTGATGAGCCGGTTCGCGTACCGGGTGAAATCCCGCCGCAGCTGGAAGGACCAAGGACTTTGGGCGTTACTGAAGGCGATGGTGGCCTAAATCGACGGAATCGGGTGGAGAACGGGGCAGTTGGAGGAGGAAGAGCCCCAGAGGGCAGCCTCGGCCCCGCCGAAGCAGGAGCGGATCAAACAGGCCAAACGGAAGGCAGGGTGGTTGTTGGCGGAGGTGATGCGCCAGAACATCCCGTGTCTTCAGCGGTCATCGGGGACGACGATCTACCAAGCATTGTCGGCGCTTCGGGACGGTGGATGGATGTAAAAAAATGGATAGAAAAAACCATCTCAAGATGAGGGATGAGAGTCCGAAAGCGCTTACGATAACAATTCATAAAAATGGTCTACCAACCGGTGATTGACAACGCCCGTAGTAGACCGAAAAAATGTTCTCCACAAAGTCTTGACTAACTCAATCGGAAATTCTTTATTGCAACT
>NZ_JPYA01000037.1 GCF_000750005.1 Geobacillus icigianus
GACGCCAGATCATCTCCATGTCGTCTTGAGCACCGACCGGGAGCTAGGCGATGAAGAGATCTTGCGTTATTATGCCCAGCGCTGGACGATCGAATGCGTTTTCCGGCAGGCCAAAGACCAGCTGAAGTCAGGTGGACCGTGTTCGTCACATTCGGGCGGTGAAACGGTATTGGGCAGTGGTGCTCTTAGCCTGTGTATACAGCATCGCGGAATCTCAACAAGACCTCTCTTCCGGCCTAGAGCTTCTTCGTTCTCGGAAAGGACACAGCATCGTCGAGTTCATCTACGATGCCGCAAAGCAAGAGATTCCCATTGATGTAATTAAAAAACAGCTCCATGTCGCCTAAGGGGTCCCCTGTTTGTCTCTTAGGGCATGGAAATTATTGTAATGAAAAATGCTCATCTACGATAAAAACTCTAGTGCCGAGGCTTCAAATCGGCCAGGGTTTTTCTCCTTGATCTCATTTATAATTTGAACAACAAGATTCTTAACGTTAACATCAACTTTCGAAACGACTTTAGCATATGCTTTGCGTGAAGGAGCATCGTTGAGTATTCTTTTATGCAAGATTTTTACCCATCCCTTTGCATGAGGCAACATAGAAGGCAGCGATTCCGCAAAGTTTTTCAAGGATTCTTCTGCACCAAACACCTTATCATATGATTCAATCGCATGTATTAATCCAAACATAACCTCATCGCACTCTGTTGAGTCGTCAAACCCTAAACACAAATGTTTGATATGTTCAGCCTTTTTCATGCCCACAATATTAACAATTGCTTGTTCAAATTGCTGTATTTCTTGCTCTGTTCTGAGTAGACGACTATCTATTAGTTTTTGTGTTTCATGAGCAAGATCCATTGTTTCGCTCCTCCTTTATTTATTAAATAAATCTGGATACATATCCTTATTCATTCGAATAACATCTTTTAAACTTTGTCTAATTTCTCGGGTATATAATCCATCGTTCTTGTATATTCTCCTTGCATCCCAAGTGTCATGCGCTAGGGCAGCCCTTGGAGATAGGTTTAAATATTCCTGAAGCCTCTGACCAATCATTCCGTAAGTAGCCGTTTTCCGATGTCTTCCACCGACTCCAAGATGTGGATGCTCCATATTCATACTTACACCATCATTTTTATGAATACCTGCTTTAGTTTTGATATATTTTGCGGATGGCATATGATGAGGTGTAATATTATCCCCACGACGTCCGGCATCTATTAACTCTTCATAAGTGCCGACCTTCCCTTCTTCTGGAAGAAGAGTTTTCCCCTCTCTCTTTCCAACTATCTCCTTCTCAACTTTCTTGATCATGTTGAGGGACGCATCTTTCGCCTCACTCATCCACCCTCGAGGCGCCGAACCCATTCCCGCATACGCCGGCTTCCATGAAACGGAGGCGACGCTTTCCGCTAATTCGTCCCATTGCTTTTTGAACAATCGAGCCGTTTCGGCAAGAGGGGAGCGGACGGTTTGGCGAAAGGCGATGTCGCCGATCGCTTTCATTTTATCATGGCACACGACATGTTTCACTTTCGCAAGGGCGGAGGCGGCATCGATCGCCTTTGCGCCCTTGATCGCCGCTTTTCCGGCGACGCCGGCTCCTTTAGCCGGAGGCACAATCGATAACAGCAACATCCCGCCCGCCAGCAGCCGATCCCCGATCGACAGGCGCTCGCCGGTGATCGGGTCGTACTCGCCAAATACGCGCTGTACGTCATATCAGCCGAGAAGCTCTAAACCGAATTCCTTCATGTTGTCGGCCAGCGTCTCGTCCGCTTGGCGCATCGCGGCGGTAGTACGCTAGATCAGTTCTTTGTTTTTATGAGATTTTCGAGGGCACACGAGCAGTGAACTTCGTTTTTAAAACAAAAACCTTGAAAGGCTTGTCGCCAATCAAGGTTTATTTGTGTTTTCCAATTCAACACAGAATTTTATCCATTCATTTTCTCATATACCTACAAGTTATCAATTCCTTCTTGAAACATATCTATTATATAATCATCAAATGTATCATAGCGAACGGAAAGTTCTTTCCCTCCTCTAACCCAACTATACACTTTTTCGTCACGAACATCCGCCGAATACATACATCGAACAAATTCTCCTGAATC
>NZ_JPYA01000038.1 GCF_000750005.1 Geobacillus icigianus
AATTGATACTACGCTTGGATTAAACCAATAAATGAACGCATCAGAATTTTGAATCATCAAGCTGAATAAAATAATAAACCATGAAATAACTAACAAGAGAACCTTCATGAATATTCCACTTTTTTCAGAAAATCTAAGTTTCATAAAAGTAAAATGCCACCTACCTTATAATGATTTGGATTAGTCATGCCTTTTTCTTGTTGCTGTTGCAACACCCCTTTTTTCATAAAACATCATCATAATCTTATACATTTCGTTTTTCGAAATGATTCAAAGAAATCGAACCTGATCAAGCGATTAAACAAATGTTGTTGCACACCCCGTATAATCGCCGCAACCCAAGTGCTGTTTCAAAAAACCATTAACCGATCCATGTTCGTGATTACTGTCTTTTTCTCACTACTGTAGATGAGCAAATTCGCTAACATAAATTGACATCGAAACAAAATGGGATGTACGCCGTCCCGTTTATGTGCTGATGGACTCGTAGTATCCATCGCAGGCGCTCGTGAAAGCTTGTCTATATAGATGCAATTTAAAGCTTTAACATTTATAGCTTTTACCGGTCATTGGATCGACTGTCGGGCGACCGAACAACGCCGCTTCCAGACCCATGTATGGGTCTGTGAAGCGGGTCGTTGTTCGGTCTTCCGTCACGCTAAGGCGTGACGAAGGCAAGCTACAGGCTTGCCTTCGACAGTCAAAAATAGACAAGCCGCTTTTCCGTTAAGGATATGTTAAACGCTTTCGTTGCTTCTATATAAAAAAGGATTTCACGTCATCGCCATGCTCAAAACGAACCGCATTCTCTATCCGAACGACATCGCCGTCCAAGCGAAGCAGTTGGCCCGCTCTATCGAACCAGACGACACTCTTCGCTGGGTTGTGCCTCCCCAGCCTGAGTGTGATCGTGGGCATGGCTTCGCCCCCTTTTCTTTTAAGATTCCACACCTAAAGAGAAAAATGGTGGCTCGAAGCCATCCTCTTAAGGGATTGCCGAGCAATGCCGTCTTTCATCCCACGATTGAAACCGTGGGCTTTCAGACGGCTTTTTCTGTAAATTTCAACAGGATTTCTAACATTCCTTCTTCCTTTCACAATGATGCCATAGAAAAGAGGCGTCCCATTGTGTTTTGGAGACATCTTTTTCCTTCAATATTGCCGGCTCACATCAACCGCATTGGCAAGCGGCTTCCCGACTTCGATGCGGCAAAAGTGGTTGTTCGCAACGGTTGGACGTCTTGATCAATTCGGTTGGAACGGACTGACAGACACTTTCGCGTGATTTTTCACATCCGTAACGACCAGCAAAATTTGTCTCCCATTCTTCTCATAAACGAAAGCTGATCCCCACCTGTCAACTTGAGTCCATTGACGTTTCTCCAATTCGTCAAGATAATAGTCAGCCACTTCCTCCGCCGAAGAAGACGCAACAACAAACTCCACCCGTTCATCCACCGAACGAATGTCACTCGCTTGTGGATGCAGCGGGATGTCTTGATACCCTGGCACAGTCTGTTGCTGCTGACATCCTGAAAAAAAAGCAATTACAAGGATTAAAACCAACGGGATGCCTATGCGCACTTCATCCTCCTCCGCTCCCACAGGCTTAAGCAAACTCTCAGCGTTGGAATACGTCCATAGCACACGAAATTTTTGCTGGACGATCTATCATGAAACTACCCAAATTCGAACATGTGGAAAGGTATTTTCATTCTTTCAATGGTGACAAAATTTTTTCGTTATGGAAGTCTAGCATCACACTTCGCAGCAGGCGATTAACAGCGGTTGCCCCTAGTCCATGAACGAAAGTGTGAAAAGAATAATCGGGGTTGCAAGGTTTCTTTATTTGAGAAATGATACTGGAAAACTGTAGACGCTAGGAAAACCGCCTTTTAGGTTAGTTCCCCCAATAATAATCCGTCACATGGAGAAACCGTGTCGTCTTCGCTCCCAAATCCCAATGACGGTGATACGCATCATCTTTTCGAATACGTATCTTGACCGCTCACCTTGACAATCAGCCAATGACCATCCCGTTTGGCCAAGGTAGCGGAATAAGGAATGTTCGCTTCCTTGGTCATCACGGCTTCATTTGATCCCGGAAACATAGATTCGTACTCAACTGAAACGAAGACCTGAACCTTGGCTGTTTTGCCGCTAATCTCAACATTTTCGAAGACAGGATGAACATTTACACTCGTATATCGAAACCCAGCACGAGCAGCCGGTTCCAAGTAATGTCTTCTCACATAGGCACGCTCGCGGCTTTCCTCTTGTTCGGAAGTGTCCGGATCATAAAACGATTTTATGTTCACCTGTGGATCGATCATTAGACGCCATCTTGCCTCTAAAGCTTGAACAATGGTCTGCTGTACAGCGACAAGATCACGGTCACTTGCAGGGCTTGCTACTAAGCTGAAAGCTGTAGCCGTGCTCCCCCCTGAGACAAATAGGCTCGCTAGTCCTGCCACAAAGACAATCAGCGAGGCGATCAATCGCTTCCACTGTAATGGGCGAAACATAACATTCACTCTCCTTTGCTATTCCCCTTTTTCCATCAATCATATCAACACCAATGCAGTTGAGAAACACAACGCGAAGCCATTTTAATCTCGTGGATCTCCCCTTTTTCATGACAGTTGTATAGCTAGTGAGGTAAACCGGCTGGATTCTTAGTTCAGAAAGTTGAATTCCGTGGTCATTGTGGAGTCACAAAGCGATGTGGAAACGAGTCGCGTTTTTAGCAGATTATCAAAATTGATTATGATTATGGGAACATTGAACTCCAACGCAATATACAGTCGTGAACTTCCCTTTCGAAAGAAAGAGGGTGAAAAACAGGAATGTTCCTTCAACGGTGAATACGTGTGAAAAGAAGGGCTGATGCCATAAAGACACGATACAGGGAAACTTGTATGCCCTAGAACGGCCTTTTAGAAGGCTGATAAAAACCGCAGATTTGCTCGATTGATGAGAAGTGCCAAGGAATGAAATGACATCGTTGCAAAGTTTTTCAATTTGAGAAGTAATGTTGGACAGCGGTAGTTCCCCGTGGATCACCGGTCTTGGACAGATTGCAAAGAAGAAGGAAACACTCGAACTGGCAAAGGCGGACATTGCCAACGCCAGACACTCGTCCTTGCTCTCGTCTTTCCGCTTTCCAACCCATGGGGTCTTTCACTATTGCTCTTCACCAAAAGTTGTGCTTGACTGTTTCAAAAAACATGCTATACTTCCTCCTGTAAAGAAAAAACAGTAAATGAACAATTTTCATACATATCGACACGAAAAGAAGTCTCAATTGTCAAGTACACGTTGTGGTGATGAACCTATTTTTATCATAACAAAACGGAATTTACCAAATCAACGGTATTTTCCACGATTGGACAAATTTTTTCACCGTTCCCCTTTCGCCAACGTCGGCCAAGCGATTGGCTTGTTTTATGAGACAAAGCCCCATCGCAGCCAACTATACGCGGGACGCATTGGACCGCCCACTGCCCTAATCAGCCAAGGATTGTGAAAGGTTTGGACATGGATGAAAACAAATGTCTCAAAGAGGGACGAGCGATGGCCAAAAAGGCGGCCGTCGCTCGTGGTGCCGGTCAAAAAGTTACTCAAAAAGCCTTTGTGAAATAGGTAGGATGCCGTTCAATATTGCCGGCTCACATCAACCGCATTGGCAAGCGGCTCCCCGGCTTCGATGCGGTCAAGCGTGTCCAATATAGAGCGGGCGGCGTCCTCGGCCGCGGTGAGCGCCGCGATATGCGGAGTGATGATGACATGCGGATGACCCCATAGCGGCGAGTGCGGCGGCAGCGGTTCTTCTTCAAACACATCGAGCACGGCGAGGCGCACGTTTCGGTTTTCCAGCGCCCCGACAAGCGCCGCCTCCTCGACCGTGGCGCCGCGGCCGACATTGATAAAGCCCGCATTGTGCAGGCAGGAAAAAAACGTCTCATCAAAGAGATGATGCGTTTCTTCTGTCAGCGGAAGCGCGGCGATCACCCAATCGGCGCGAGCAAGTGCCTCCCCCGCCTCGTCATGGCGGTAAACAGCCGAAAACGGCGGCGTGTCTCGGCCGCTTCGCGAGACGCCGACTGGAGAAACCCCAAACAGACGAAGCGTTTCGGCAATGCGCCGGCCGATCTCGCCCGTCCCGTAAATGACCATCCGCTGTTCGCTAAGTCGCTTCGGAGCGACCGGCTTCCACTGCCGCTGTTCTTGATACCAAGCATACACGTCATGGCATTGGGCGTCGCGCAGCAAGTAGCTGAGGCAATATTCAGCGATCTGCTCGCCAAATGACCCGATCGTCCGCGTCAGCAGCACGTCCGGCTTCCATTTCCGCTTCCACAAAAACGCGTCGACCCCCGCGCCGAGCGAATGCACCCAGCGCAAATGGGCAAGCGAAAACGGCCCGGCCGGCTGAAAGCCGATGTACGCATCCGCCCAAGCAAAATCCGCCTCCTGCAATTCGTCTTCAGCGACAAAGCGAAACGCTTTATCGGGCCGCTTGTCCGGAAGAAGAGCGGCAAGCTCGGCATAAAGCCTTCCCGTCACGAGAATGCGTTGAATGTTCATGGACGCACACCACCTCCAGCCGCTCAAATCAACGTCCCTTCTTCACGCGCTGCTTTTTTATTCGTGATGTAGCCGGCAGCCAAAACAAAAATCGTCACACCGGCCGCGACGGCATAGACGAACGGGCCGCGCGAAAGATGAAGCAAATGGAGCACCCCTTCATCGCCAACAATCATCTTCCCGGCCGTCCACGCTAAAATGCCCGACCCAACGTACGCGACCCATCGGTGTTGTTCCATCACCCGGACGATCGCTTTGGAGCCGAAAATCATAATCGGGATGCTGATGGCTATCCCGAGCGCCAGCATGCCAAGATGCCCTTCGGCCGCCCCAGCGACAGCAACAACGTTATCAAGGCTCATCACCGCATCGGCGATGATAATCGTCATAATCGCCTTTAGCAACCGGTCTGATGATTGTACGTTCGCTTCCTCTTCCCGTTCAACAAGCACTTTATAGGCGATCCATACGAGCAGCAATCCGCCAACGAAGTGAACGAACGGAATGTTCAGCAAAAAGACGATGATGGCCGCAAACAAGAGGCGGAGCAACACCGCTCCGGCCGTCCCCCAAAAAATCGCCTTGTTTTGCTGGTTTTTTGGCAGCCGCCGCGTCGCCATCGCAATGACGACCGCATTATCCCCCGACAAAATGATATCAATCGCAATAATTTTCCATAAAGCCAACAACGCCGCGGCCGAAATCGTCAACAGAAGCCACCCTTTCCCCTTTTTCCCTCTTTCTCATCTTACCGCAAATCAAGGAAAGGGACAACTGTACTATACGCCGCGAGAGGACAAGACTTTGCACAAGGTTTTTTCAGTTCGCTAACTTCGCACAATACGAAAGGATGAGTCGATACAAAAACGGCAGCGTCTCTAACGATCAGCTGTTTATCGAGAAAAGCACAAAGAAAGACGGCTATGCATCGCTAAGCCGCCGACCTTTCTAGCACTTTGGCTGTTTTAGCGGTGCTAAGCCGTCACATCAAACTTTTCGGATCGTAAAAAACTTGCGCAGCAACCACGATCCTGGAGCAAATCGAAGCGTAAGCTGCCATGCTCCAACGCCGGCAAGTTGAAATTGCCAGGCTAACTTCATTTTCTGTCCCATGCTTCGGATATCTTCAAACCATACTTCGTGAACGTTCCCGAGTTCATCAGTATACTGGAAAAACGGGGATTCATCCGCCAATGAATACTGAACAAAGGATTGATAGCGCATAGCCGTACGAATCGCTTCTTGATTGGAACGTGCCTTAGCGATTGTTCCAGGTCGATAAGGGATGACCCAGTCATATCCGTAAAGAGGAAGTCCTAACAAGATTTTTTGCCGCGGTACGCGTTCAACGGCAAACTGCAACGCCGCCCTCACCCCGCCGATCGGCGCCACAGGGCCAGGTTCACTGGCCAAATGATGCCAATCGTAAGCCATGATGAACATATAATCGACAACAGCACCAATTCCTCCATAGTCGTATCCTTGCAGCCATGGAATATTTTCGCTCGTTTTCGCCGGAACCGCAATCGTCACGACATATCCGGCCGGCTTGAGCCGATCGCGCAGCTGGCGCAGAAAACCGGTGAATAAATCGCGGTCCTCGCCACGGATTTGCTCAAAATCAATGTTGACCCCGCCATATCCCTTTCGCGATACTAAATAAAAAATGTTTTCAATGAGATTCGTCCTAGCCTCTGGGTTGTTCAATACTCGGCTCGCAAGTATCGGGCTGAATCCTTGTGTTGTTAAATTTGTAATGGCAACAAGCGGCGTCACCCGATTTCGCCATGCTTCCCTAACAGCAGCCACATCATCCAGTTCATTCACCACATCGCCGTTCGGGGCAAAGTGATATTCGAAAAGGGTGATATACGACGAATACGGGGCAAAATTACGAATCATCGTCCGGTCGGCGCTCGGTTCGCGAACGACATAGTAGCCTAACGTTGTCGCCTGATACCATGAAATATTGGGAATCGTGATTTTCATCCCAGGGCGCAGGGCATTCGGCTGAAGATGGGGATTAGCTGCCTGCAATTGTTCAAGTGTGACGAACGCCCGCCGAGCAATGGCAGTCAGTGTATCCCCTGGCTGCACCGTGTACGTGTAGAGCGGGATGAGCAACGCTTGGCCGGGGACGATGTTTGACGCTGTCAACCCGTTGACAATGCGAAGATCTTCCACCGAATAATCGTATCGACGGCCGATGGAAAACAGCGAATCTCCCGGTTGCACTGTATGGGAAAACATTTGCACCGCCTCCGTTATGGCTTGATGTGAAAAATGGGTGGCGATATCTTCTAATATATGCGCTTAACCGGGTGTTGCATGTTGTCTATGATTTTTTTAAACCGATGATGGAAATGTCGTATTGTCCGTCCGGCCATCGTTGCATGTTGTCTTTGATTTTTTTAAACGCTCGCTCCACTGTTTGAACAGCTGCTGACCGCCCGCCGCTTCAGCCAAGCATCCATGGCCTCAATATCGTGGGAAAACACGCGGTCCGCCACAATGGAAGGAACGATGCGGCGCGCCTCGTGGTAAAACTGCCTCGTTGACACAGCCAGTCGCTCGACGCCGCGCGCTTCGACAGCTTGCAACGCGCAAATGAGCTCAATCGCCAGCACCTTTCTTGCGTTTTGCACGATCATGTACGCATGGCGGGCGGCGGTCGTCCCCATGCTGACATGATCTTCTTGGTTGGCCGATGACGGAATGGAATCGACGCTGGCGGGATGAGCGAGCGTCTTGTTTTCCGATACGAGCGACGCCGCGACGTATTGCATAATCATCGCCCCCGACTGCAAACCGGGCTGCGGGCTTAAAAACGGCGGCAAGCCTTCGTTCAAATGCGGATTTACGAGCCGCTCGATGCGGCGCTCGCTCATGTTGGCCAGCTCCGCCACCGCGATTTTCAACAAATCCATGGCGATCGCTACCGGCTGGCCGTGAAAGTTGCCGCCGGAAAGAACGTCCCCGTTCGCAAAGATGAGCGGATTGTCGGTGGCGGCGTTCATTTCAATTTCGAGCGTTTCTTTCACATAGCGGAGCGCCCTGAGCGACGCCCCGTGCACTTGCGGAATGCAGCGGATCGAGTACGCATCTTGCACGCGCCGCTCCCCTTGCCTTGTGGTCAGCTGGCATCCAGCGAGATAACGGCGCATTCGTTCCGCCACCTCCGCCTGTTCCGGAAATCCGCGGGCTTCGTGGATGCGGGCGTCAAAGGCATCGGTCACGCCATAAAGCGCCTCGACCGTCAATGCGGCGATCCGCTCGCTGTCGTAAGCGAGCTGTTCCGCGGCTAAGCAAGCCAAAATTCCGACGGCCGTCATCGCCTGCGTCCCGTTAATGAGCGCCAACCCTTCCTTCTCTTTCAGGGAGAGCGGCGGAATTCCCGCTTGCGAAAGCGCTTGGGCGGCAGGCATCCGCCGGCCTTGATACATCACTTCCCCTTCGCCGACAAGCGCCAGCGCCACGTGAGCCAGCGGCGCCAAATCGCCGCTCGCGCCGAGGGAACCTTGCTGGGGCACGATCGGGTGAATGCCGGCGTTCAAAAACGTAAGCAGCTGCTCAATAACCGCCGGCCGCACGCCGGAATACCCTTTTAACAAAGCATTCGCCCGCAACAGAAGCAGCGCCCGCACCACTTCCTCGGCAAACGGCTCGCCGACCGCACAGGCGTGTGAGCGGAGAAGGTTGATTTGCAGCTGCTCAAGGTCGCTTCCTTCAATGCGCACATCAGCGAGTTTGCCAAAGCCCGTATTCACCCCATAGATCGTTCGTCCGCTCGCAATCGCTTGTTCCACTGCCGCTCGGCTTTTTCGAACCGCTTCCATGCTCTCTAAAGCGGCCGCCACTCGTTCCCTCCCGTAAACGACGCGTCTTGCCTCGTCAAGCGTTAACGAATGCCCGTTCAACACGATCATCATTTCATCCCCTTTCGTTCATGTCCAAACACAAAAAGAGGCGCCCCTGCCGTTTCCGGCAAGATTCGCCTCCTCATGACTCATTGCTTTAGGCGGATCCGTCTCTATCGAATGGCCCGAGCCGCCGCGTTATATATGATTGATGCCGAGCCCAACCGCCTCGTGCTCGAACCCGCGCACCGGGGCCCCAATCGTCCCGTACAAGGCGACGGCGATCCACTCTCCTTCTTTTGGCCCTTCATACGGTGTGCCGCGCACGACGGCGAAACGAAGGCCGGCCGTTCTTAACAAATCTCCTAGCTCCATCTGCCCCCTCGTCACACCGTGCACCGCCTCTAAAATCGCATGATACAAGGCGTGCATATCGCGGTACAAGCCGCCGTCAACCACTCCATGCCGTTTCGCCGCCGTCTCGATCGCCGCGACGATTTTTTGCGGCTCCATCGCCCCGACGCGCCCTTGGCAATAGCGCCAGGCGAGCGACTCAAGCTGATGAAGGACCGGGCCTTCCTCCCCTTCGTCAAGCATCGCCAGCCAAAGCGACAAGCGGCCGATGCGCGCCGATTTTTCGTTTCCCATGCTCGATGCTCCCGTTTGTCTTTTTTTCTATTGTATGACAGTGGGAAATATGGAGTCAACCGTTTTTTCCATATTTTAGCACGATGACTTGTTATCGGAATAAAGGCCTATGATCAGAAGGGATGGCAAGTGAGGTTGTTTTCCCCCGGTGGTTGATGGATGTTTCCTAACCGATCATAGGAAAGCAGCGAATGGCTGAAAACCACAATAATACTCGATTTACATTTTATTGAATGTATGATATCATAAGAATATCAAATTAATATGAATTAGGGGGACAATCAATGAGGGAACAGAACGCTTGGTATCTCGATGGATTCATCGGTATCGGCGGCATCGCTATGCTTCTCATCGCCGGGGTTCTCCTTGGCGCAAATGGCAATCGAACAGCTTGACAAAGAAAACATGTTAGAGTTAGATGATGAACGGAAAGCGGCGATGGTCAACAACTTGATGGTCGCGATCGTCTCCGAACGAACCACCCAGCCCGTGATCAACACGGGCAGTCTATATTAACGGTTGTGGAGTGCGATGACAAAGAAAAAACCATTCCCTTTGCGCATTGACTATGAGTTGTATGCCGTCTTGGAACAGTGGGCGCAAGAGGAATTCCGCAGCGTCAACAGCCATATCGAGTATTTGCTGCGGGAAGCCGCCAAGCGGGCCGGACGACTCGGAAAAGGAAAAACGGATCAAAAAAGAAGCTAGCTGGCAACAGCTGGCTTCTTTGTTTTTCAGTCATGGGCATCTGTTACAGAAATATAATGATAGCAGAGCTCTTTTTAAAAAAAGGGACGACCCGATGCCGCACCCGCTGCCGCCGCTTACGGCCCTTATGAAAGTTTATTGATCGTCCCGCCGCGCTTGCAACAGCGGAGCCACCTTTTTCGCCACGCGGAAGGAGGATAAGCATGGAAAGCTACTATACTGTGCTCGAAGCGATCGCCGGCGCTCCAAGCGATGGCGTGGTAGCCATCATCATGGACGTTGAAGGCTCGGCCTATCAAAAAGAAGGGACGTGCATGTGGATTGACGCAAATGGAGAAACGGTCGGGCTGCTGAGCGGCGGATGCCTTGAAGAAGCGGTGGCGGCCCACGCTCGTGACGTATTGGTGAGCCGCCAAGCAGCTGCTGTTTCGTTTGATTTGCGGACCGAGGACGATTGGTCTTGGGGGCAAGGCGCTGGCTGCAACGGACTCATCCGCGTTTGGCTCGAGCCGGTGACAGAGGACACAAAATCGGTCTGGCTGGCGCTCAAACGCTGCCTTGACCGCGGCGAACATGTGCTGATGGCGCGAAGCATCGCTCATCCTAAGGAACCGCTGTTTTTCCAAAGCGAAACAGGGGAGCGCTTCGGCGGCTATGCGTCGCCGCCGAGGTCGGAATGGCTCAACGCGCTGCATGGCACCCCGTTTTTCCGCGACCGAAACGGGGTGCAGGAAACGGATGACGGCGCGTTTTACATCCAACATTTTTGGCCGAAACCGCGCCTCATCATTTTCGGTGCCGGCCCGGACGCCCCGCCGCTCGTGTCGGCGGCCAAAGCCGCCGGGTTTTCCGTCACCGTCAGCGACTGGCGCCCGGCGTTTTGCCAGCCATCGCACATCCCGGACGCCGATGCTTGGGTTCTCGGCTTTCCGCATGAAACGGTGCCGATGCTGCACCTTACTGAACGCGACTTTGTCATTATGATGACCCACCAGTTCGAGCGCGACCGGGAACTCGTTTCCTTGTTAGCCGACATGCCACTCGCTTATCTCGGTGTGCTCGGTCCGCGGCGGCGCACGGATCGCCTTTTTCCGTCCGGCTCGGCTCCGCCGTTTGTCCGTTCACCGGTCGGACTGCCAATCGGCGCGCGCAGCCCACAGGAAATCGCCATTAGCATAGTTGCCGAGCTGATCAGCGTTCTTCGCGGGCGGACGCCGCTGGAGGCCTCCCGATGAACAAGGGCGCCATCGCCGCCGTTTATTTAGCGGCCGGGCAAAGCCGGCGGATGGGGACCGATAAACGCGCCTTACCTTGGGGAGACGGGACGCTCGGGGCAGCCGGGCTCAAGGCGGCGCTTCGTTCCTCCCTCTCGCCCGTCATCGTGGTCGTGCCGCCCAATGACGCGCTCGCCTGGCTTCCTGACGCGCTGCTTCGCCATGACAAATGCCGCCTTGTCCGCTGCGCCGCCTGTCACCGCGGACAGGCGCACTCTCTCGCCTGCGGCTTGCGAGCAGCGATGGCAGAAGAGGCGGACGCCGCCGCCGTATTATTGGCCGATCAGCCGTTCGTAACAGCGGAAACGATCGATGCTCTCGCCGCTCTTTATCGTCGCCATCGCCCGGATTACCTCGCCTTTTCCCGCTCGGGCACGCCGATGCCCCCGGTCATCTGGGGAAAACGGACGTTTCCTTCCCTGCTGGCGCTTGAAGGGGATGCAGGCGGACGGCAGCTGTTTCACGATCCGCATTGGCGCGGTCTCTTCTGCGAAGGAGACAAGTGGATCGGCATGGACATCGACACCTATAGCGACTATGAACGCGGGGTCATGGAACAAAGACGAAAGGAGGAGTCCTTCCATGGCTGTTGGGAAAAGTGTGATCCGTAAAGAGGCGCGGGATAAGGTGACCGGGCGCGCCAAGTACACAAACGATTTCAAACAGCCGGGAATGCTGCACGCCGCCTTGGTGACAAGCCCATACGCCCACGCGCGTATCACCTCCATCGCGACAAGCGCCGCGCTTGCCGCCCCCGGCGTCCGCGCCGTCCTGACCGGCGAGGGACTGCCGCTCACCGGTGAAGACATGCGCGACCGCCCGCCGATCGCTGCTGATAAAGCGCGCTACTTTGGCGAGGTCGTCGCCGTCGTCGTCGCCGATACGCTCGCCCAGGCCGAACAAGCCGCCCGCCTCGTCCGCGTCGCTTACGAACCACTGCCAGCGGTCGGCTCGCCGCACGAGGCGCTGAAAGAAGGGGCTCCGCTATTGCATGAACATCTCGACCGCTACGAAAAAAGCAAAACGACTCATCCTGAACCAGGAACTAACATCGCCCACCGGACGAAAATCCGAAAAGGCAACATCGAACAAGGCTTTGCCGAAAGCGATGTCATCATCGAAACGAGCGTCTCTTTCAACCCGTCCGACCACGTAGCGATGGAGACGCGCTGCGCTACAGCGGAAATTGGACTGGACGGCACGATCCGTATCACCGCCTCGTCACAGTCGCCCTTTATGATCAAAAAGCTGCTCCATACCTATTTTGGAGAAGACACAGGCAAGATCATCGTCCACACGCCGCTTGTCGGCGGCGCTTACGGAGGCAAAGCTCCGGTGCAGCTCGAGCTGCTCGCCTACCTCGCCGCGAAGGCGGTCGGCGGCCGGAAAGTGAGCGTTTGGAACAGCCGCGAACATGACATGGTCACCTCGCCCGTCCATATCGGATTGGAGGCAACGGTCAAAATCGGCGCGACAAACGACGGCGTTTTCAAAGCGATGGAAATTCTCTTTTTGTTTGACGGCGGCGCTTATTCCGATAAGGCGATTGACGTCAGCCGCGCCGCGGCCGTCGATTGCACCGGCCCATACCATGTCGAACACGTCTGGTGCGACTCGCTCTGCGTCTATACGAATCGGCCGTATGCGACGCCGTTCCGCAGTTTCGGCCATTGCGAGCAGTCGTTTGCTGTGGAGCGTGCTATTGACGAATTGGCAAAAGCGCTGCGGCTTGACCCGTGGGACGTGCGGCGCAAAAACGTCATCCGCCCGGGGCATACAACCCCGACGCAAGTGCGGCTCACGAAAAGCAATGTCGGGGATATGGCGGCCTGCCTTGACCGATTGCGCGAACTGATGCGCTGGGACGAGTGGCAACGCGTCGAGCTTGACGCCTATACTGTGCGGGCCAAAGGCATCAGCGGCGGTTGGAAAACGTCCACGATTGACACTGACGCGAGTTCCGGCGTCATTTTAACGTTCAATTCAGACGGCAGCGTCAACCTCATTTCCGGCGTCGTCGAAATCGGCACAGGCACGAAAACGGTGCTCGCGCAAATCGTCGCCGAACGGCTGAACATGAACGTGGACGATGTTCATGTCAAAATGGACATCGATACGCAAACGACGCCGGAACATTGGAAAACGGTCGCCAGCCGCGGAACGTTTATGGCCGGGCGCGCGGCTTTGGCCGCCGCCGATGACGCCATCCGCCAGCTGAAAGAGATCGCCGCCTGCGTGCTGCGAGCCTCACCCGCCGATTTGGAAGTCGGCTTCGGGCGCGTCTTTTTGCGCGACGACCCGGCCATTTTCATCCCAGTAAAAGACATTGCCTACGGCTACAAATTTCCCAACGGCAACGCCATCGGCGGACAAGTGATCGGGCGCGGCCACTATATTTTGCGCCACTTGACCCCGCTTGATCCGGAAACTGGCGCCGGAAAACCGGGGCCGGAATGGGGTGTATGCGCCGAAGGAGTCGAAGTGGAGTTCAACCGCCGCGACTACACGTACCGCGTTGTAAAAGCGTACGCGGTCATCGATGCCGGCAAGGTGCTCAACCCGAAAGCGGCGCTTGGCCAGGCGATGGGGGCGATGAGCATGGGGCTGAGTTTGGCCAGCCGTGAAGGGTTTCTTTTTGATCAAGCCCAACGTGTCTTAAACC
This sequence comes from Geobacillus icigianus, assembly GCF_000750005.1. Classification (GTDB taxonomy): domain Bacteria; phylum Bacillota; class Bacilli; order Bacillales; family Anoxybacillaceae; genus Geobacillus; species Geobacillus icigianus. Next base: position 13,737 of record NZ_JPYA01000038.1, read on the forward strand.
CGCAGCTGCGCACGTACCGGCTGATCCGCTTTGGCGAACATCCCGTCTACATTGTCGAATTTGTCGAAACGCCGCAAATCGACGCTCCGTACGGTGCGCGCGGCATCGGCGAACACGGCTTGATCGGCATGCCCGCCGCTTTGGCAAACGCCTTATCGCTTGCCGCTGGTGTGCCGCTTAACGAACTGCCGCTCGTTCCCGAACTCATTTGGCGGAAACAGAAAGGAGACGGCTATGGTTCCCTTTGATTTTGCCTACTATCGGCCACAGTCGATCGCTGAAGCGACGGCGCTGTTTCTCGAACTGGAACAACAAGGAAAACAGCCGCTCTATTACAGCGGGGGCACCGAGATCCTCACCCTATCGCGCCTCGGCTTCGTTTCTACCGCCGCTGTCATTGATATTAAGGAGATTCCCGAATGCCGGGTGCTTGACGCCGACGGGGATCCTCTCGTGCTCGGGGCGGCGCTGGCGCTCACCGTGCTCGAAGAAACGAATCCGTTCCCTTTGTTGACAAAGGTGGCCAAAGAAATCGCCGATCGGACGGCGCGCAACCAAATTACACTCGGCGGCAACTTATGCGGGCAAATTTTTTATCGTGAAATAGCGACTGCGCTGCTCGTTGCAGAAGCAGACATCGTCATCGCCGGGCCAGCCGACATCCGTCAAGCCCGCATCAATGATTTATTTCATCAACAGCTGCAGCTGGGCCGCGGTGAGTTTGTCGTCCAGTTCAAGGTTGACCGCGCCACCGCCACCCTGCCCCATTTCCATCGCAAGCGCCGCAAACAAGGTGAAGTCGGCTACCCGCTGGTGACGATTGCAGCGCTGAAACAAGACGAGGCCGTTCGCGTCGCTTTCAGCGGCATCTGCCCGTTTCCGTTTCGCTCGGCTGACGTCGAGGCGCACCTCAACGACAGGAACCGCCCGATTGGCGAACGGATCCAAGCGGCAATCGCCGCCTTCCCGCGCCCGATTTTGCATGATATTGAAGGATCGGCAGACTACCGTCTGTTTGTCGCCGCCCAACTGTTGGAAGATGCGCTTCGCGAGTTAGGGGAATCCATCTAGAAGGCTGGTGAAAAACATTGGTTTCCTTTGGTCGATGAATAAAAGTGTGCAGTGTTGCAAGGCTTTTCTATTTGAGAAACGATGCCAGGAAGCGGTATACACGATATAATCACCGGCCCCTAGGAGGGCGGTGAAAAATCGTTGTTTGCCTTGATCGATGATGGAATGCTTGAACATAGTGCAACCAGTTTTTCTACTTGAGAAACGATTCTGAGAAGCGTTTGTGCGAGTAAATCACCGGCCCCCTAGGAGGGCGGTGAAAAACGGCTGATTCCCTTGCTCAATGCGGGGGCGAAAAGCAGAGGCGATGCAACAAGGGTTTTCTCATTGAAAAATGACAGTCTAAAGCCGTATTCCCGATGAAATCACCAGCCTCTTAGACGGGAGGTGCACTGCACGATGGAAGAACCGACAAAACGGGAGCTTGTGTTGCACATTAACGGCGAGCAACGAACCGTCGTCGTCCGCCAAGCGGAGACGCTGCTGTTTGTTTTGCGCGATCACCTCGGGCTGACCGGTGCCAAACCGGGGTGTCTAAACGGGGACTGCGGCGCCTGCACCGTCCTCGTCAACGGCACGCCGATCAAATCATGCATGATGCTGGCGATCGAAACGGTCGGCAAACCGATCACGACGATCGAAGGGCTCGATGATGCTCCTATACAGCAGGCCTTCGTCCGCCACTTCGCTTTTCAGTGCGGCTACTGCACGCCGGGCTTCATCATGAACGCTCAGGCGCTCATCGACCGGCATCCGGACGCCGATGACGCGATGATTCAAGAATGGCTCGAGTCGAACATTTGCCGCTGCACAAGCTATCAAGAAATTGAAGCGGCGGTCAAAGAAGTGCTCAAAGCCAGCAAAACGAGCGTGACGCGCTAGCGCCATTTCCAGCTGACATCGCCCCAAGCAGCCGGCGGCACAAAGAGTCGGCCAAGAACGCTCAGCCATCGTAGAAGCGGTTATCGGCGGAGGCTGGCCCCGAAAGTCGTTTGCCTTGATAGAAGGCCGGTAAAAAATCGCTGTTTACCGATGGAACGCGCGAACATAAAGGCCGGTGAAAAACCGCTGTCACACACGAATCAGCGGCATGTTCATTCAGAAAAGATCCATGGGCGGCGATCGACCCTCCACCCAGACATGAAAATCTCGCGACAGTTCGGCATTTTCACGGAAAAGCTGATTCTGCAAGGTTTCTCAAATTGAGAAACGAATGGAATGAGCAGTATTTTGCACGAAATCACCAACCTTATAGAGGCCGATGCAACAAGTTTTTCTACTTGAGAAATGATTCCGGGAAGCGGTTGCCCGAGTCAATCGCCAACCTCATACATTCCGTGTACAATCATCGCATATCAGGTGAAAGAGGGTGTCCCGTTCTTTCGGCGACACCCTCTTATTGAATTTGTACAGCCGCGAAAACCACGGTTTTTCCCTCCCATTCCAAAGTCCTATTGACAAAAATATAACGTTCACGTTAATGTTATATTTGTGAAAAACGCGGTTGGTCATGATGCAACGAAAGCGAGGGCCCCATCATGAAACGATTGAAAATTGACGACGTCGCCAAAGCAACCGGCTTGACGAAACGCACGATTCGCTATTACGAAGAAATTGGTTTGATCAAACCGCCAGCGCGGAGCGACGGCGGTACGCGCCTTTATACCGAGGAGGAGATCGAACAGCTGAAACAAATTATCGCCGCCCGCGAAGTGCTTGGCTTTTCCCTTCAGGAGCTCCAACACTTTTTATCCTTAAAAGAAAAAATCGCCGCGCACCGGGCCGAACTCCTTCAGACTGCCGATCATGAAAAACGGCGCGAACTCGAACAAATCGCTGCCGGACTGCGCCAACAAATCGCCATGCTGGACGAAAAGATGAAGAAAATGGAAACACTCAAACAAGAGTTGAAACAAATGGAACAGCGAGTCAACACGATTTTGCAGGAAGGGAGAGAAGAATAATGGACGAAGGAAGACAAACACGGGCGCGGTGGATCACCGTTGCCGCTGCATTTTTGGCGTTTATGGGCATCGGGGTGGTCGATCCGATTTTACCGGTCATTGCCGAAAGCATCGGCGCAACCCACTGGCAAGTGGAAATGCTGTTTACCGCCTACATTTTTACGATGGCCGTCATGATGATTCCGGTTGGTCTCATCGTCAGCCGCGTCGGCGATAAACAAATGATGGTGATCGGACTTGGCCTTGTCACGATGTTCTCATTATTGTGCGGCTTTGCGGCGAACATCCCCCAATTATCCCTCTTCCGCGCCGGGTGGGGGCTTGGCAATGCGACATTTTTTGCGACCGCCATGACCTTGTTGATCGCCTTAACACCGCAGGCGAGCACGGCTGTCGGCTTGTATGAGGCGGCGATCGGCCTCGGGATGGCCGGCGGTCCGCTCATCGGCGGGCTGCTTGGCCAACATTCATGGCGCTACCCGTTTCTCGGCACGAGCGTGCTCATTTTTATCGCCTTTTTGCTTGTCGCCTTGTTTGTGTACGATCCGAATAAAGGAAAACCAAAAAAGGCGGCCGGGTGGCAAGAAATGCGGCGTCTGCTCGCTTTTCCGCCGTTTTTGAAAGGAGCGGTAGGCGGTATGCTTTACTATTACGGCTTTTTCGTTGTTCTAGCGTATTCGCCGCTTATCATTCACTTATCGGCCATTCAAATCGGCCTCGTCTTCTTCGGCTGGGGGCTTTGCCTCGCCTACGGTTCGGCGGTGCTGGCTCATCGGCTGGAGGAAAGACATGAACCGAAACATCTACTGCCGTACAGCTTATTGCTGTTTGCGGTGTTGCTGCTGCTGTTGGCCGTCGCCCAACCAACGTGGCTGACGATCGTCTTGATCATTTTGTCAGGGCTTGTATCCGGCGTAAACAACGCCTTGTTCACAAGCTACGTAATGGAAAGTTCGCCGTACGAACGTGGCGTCACTTCCGGCATGTACAACTTCGTCCGCTGGATGGGGGCGGCCATCGCCCCGGTACTGTCCGGCGTCATCGGCCACGCTTTGTCCGTCAAAGCCCCGTTTATGGTCGCCATGGCGCCGGCGCTGGCCGCCTTTCTTTTCCTAGCTTGGCGCAAAGGCGAGCCGTCGGAAACGAAAGCCGCCTAACCGCCGCGCATAGCGGCGCGATCAGCACCGCCACCCCACCCCCGTTTCGCAGCTGAAAACGGGGTGGGGTGGTTTTCGTTTGGTGCGTTCTTCTCTAGCGATCTGTTTTCTTCTCGCGAATCATCACTCCGCGCCGCTTCATCTCCTCAATATACACATCCCCTGGAACGATTTGTTCAGGCGGATAGACGCCGCGCTTTTGGATGATGCCGCGGCCGATCAGTTGGGCGACAGCGGAAATCGTGTACGCTGTCGTCCGCGCCATCGCCGTCACGTTGTTTTCGCGGTCGTTGAATGTCACCGTCTCATATTCGAGCACCGTTTCCTTTCCTTCTTTCCGCCCGCCGACGATCACCCGAAGCAAGACGACATCGTCTTTCCCTTTTAAATCAAGAAGCGGCGTCAAGACGGCCAGCAGCACGTCGCGCGGCTTGATTGGGCGCCCGCCGATCTCCACTTCAAAATCGTTGCGCGTCAAGTTCAAGTCAACGAGGAGTTTGAATTTTTCCGCGTGGCCGCGATAGCGGATCGTTTTATACTCAAGCCGCTTCAAGTTCGGAAACGAGCGCGACAGCGTCGATGTTCCTCCTGAAGTATGAAACGCTTCAAGCGGCCCAAACCGTTCAAAATAAATCGGCTCGATCTCTGAAAGGGACGGAACTTCCTGCACCTTGCCGTCGCGGATGATCAAAGACGGATCGGTGTAATGATCAAGAAGCCCTTCCAACGAAAACACATGGTTGTACTCGAGCGGTGGATCGGGATGGACGGGAATGCCGCCGACATACAGCTGAATCGATTCGACTTCATCGAGTTGGCTCGCTCCATAGCCGGACAAAATATTAATCATGCCGGGAGCGACACCTAGGTCAGGAATGATCGTCACCCCCGCTGCCTGGGCTTGATCATGGAGCTCCAACACGCGGTCGGTAATATGGCCGATATGCCCCCCTAAATCGACCGAGTGAACACCGGAGGCGATCGCTGTTTTCGCCACGGTTTCATTAAACCGATAAAACAGCGCATTGACCACCACATCATGCTTTTTCATCAAAGCGGACAGCTGTTGCTGATCGCCGGCATCCGCTTGTACTGCCGAAAGTTTTTCCGATTGGAGTTGCCGCGCGGCTCGCTCCGCTTTCGTTCGATCGACATCCGCCAAGGTGACGGCTTCCACCGCTTCGCTTTGCACTAAATCACGCGCTGCTTCCTTTCCCATCAACCCTGCGCCAAGCACGAGCACTTTCATCGTTTCTCCCTCCTGTCACCGATTGTTGATCATGCGCTCGCGTTCTAGAAGGCTGGTGATTTCGTGCAAAATACCGCTGAGTTCCACCCATTTCTCAATGAGAGAAACCTCGCAGAATCAGCTTTCTTTTTGGAATGAAAATGCCTCCGATTGGTGTGTGACATCGGTTTTTCACCGACCTTCTAGGAGGCTGGTGATTTACTCGCGGATACGGCTTTACAATGTTATTTCTCATTTCGAAAAACCTTGTTACATCGGGTCCTGTTTTTGCTCATTCCCCCATTAATGAAAGGAATCAGCGGTTTTCACCGGCCTTCTAGACGCTCTTCCCTTTTGCCGCAGATGCCCTTCCTTTGGCTACCCGTCCTCCCCGTCGGCCGCCGTTTTTCCGTTCCGCGCCGATGGCAGCCCGGTTCAGTCAGCCGTATCAATTTGCGCCCGCTGCAGTCTGCCGCTGAAATCGACATAAATGCTCCGCCACTCGGTGAACACGTCAAGCGCGGCGACGCCGGAGTCGCGATGACCGTTGCCCGTCCCTTTCGTACCGCCAAACGGCAAATGAATCTCCGCACCCGTGGTGCCGGCGTTGACGTACACAATGCCGGTGTCCAAATCGCGCATGGCCCGAAACACGTTATTGACATCGCGCGTGAAAATCGCGCTTGACAGCCCATAATCGACGCTGTTGTTGACATCGATCGCTTCGTCCAAACTGCGGACGGAAAGGATCGACACGACCGGGCCGAAAATTTCTTCGCGGGCGATGCGCATCTTCGGCGTGACATCGGTGAAAATCGTCGGTGCGTAGTAGAAGCCGCGCGCATAGTCGCCTTCACGCAATATATAGCCGCCCACAAGCAGCTTCGCCCCTTCTTCTACGCCAATGCGCACGTAGCGGTCGATTTTTTGCAGCGCTTCTTCATGGATGACCGGCCCTACCTTGACCGTTTCATCGAGCCCGTTGCCGATTTTCAATGTGTTCACGGCTTCAAGCAGACGCCGCTCAAGCTCCTGTTTCACCCGCTCATGGACAATGACCCGGCTGCACGCGGTGCACCGCTGCCCCGAGGTGCCAAAGGCGCTCCAAATAATGCCGTCGACCGCTAGCGACAAGTCGGCGTCATCCATGACGATCACCGCGTTTTTCCCGCCCATTTCAAGCGAAACTTTTTTCAACAGCCGTCCGCATGTTTCCGCAATCATCCGCCCGACTTCATTCGAGCCGGTAAACGAGATGACCTTGACATCCGGATGTTCGACGAGCGCATTGCCAGCTGTCGGCCCGTCGCCATGGACGACATGAAACACTCCCGGCGGCAAACCCGCTTCTGCAAAAATGCGCGCCAACTCCTGCGCCATAATTGGCGTTTCCAGCGCCGGCTTCCACACGACCGCATTGCCAGCCACAAGGGCAGGGAACGACTTCCAAGTAGCGATCGCGATTGGGAAATTCCACGGCGTGATGATACCGACTACCCCGACTGGCACCCGAACGCTCATGGCGAATTTATCTTTCAACTCCGATGGCGTCGTGTCGCCGAACAACCGCCGCCCTTCCCCCGCCATGTAAAACGCCATATCGATGCCTTCTTGCACTTCGCCGCGCGCTTCCTCAATCACTTTGCCCATTTCCATCGTCAACAGCCGAGCCAGCGCCTCTTTCCGCTCTTGAAGCAGCGTCCCGACTCGATACAAAATTTCCGCGCGTTTCGGCGCCGGCACGAGCGCCCATCGTTTTTGCGCTTCCTTGGCTGCCTGAACCGCCTCATCGATATCTTGGGCCCCTGACATCGGCGCCTTGGCGATGGTTTCCCCTGTCGCTGGATTGATCACCGGCGCCCACCGCCCAGTGCTCGGTTCTTTCCATTTTCCATTGATATAGTTTTGAATGTTCATCGCCTACTCCCCCCATTTTCGCGCAATGGAATGATGGAGCCGGATCGCGGCATTTCCCGGCTCCGTGGCCGGGAGCACCTTTGCGGCCGCCTCCTTTTTCGAACCATCCAACCGGCACATCAACATTGGCAACGGTGAATATTTTTTGGAACAATCACCGTTCCCAACAAAACGACTGCCGTCCGCGGTCACAGCGATTGCCGCGCCCGCAGCTCCTGCATCGTCGTCGAGACCGAAAGACAATCGGGATCAGCCAGCACTTCAATGACCGTCGGGCGTTTGGCCGCCAGCGCCGCGCACAGCGCCTCTGTGAACTGCTGTTCCGTCTGCACTTGGAAGCCAAGCCCATTCAAACATTCCGCCAAGCGGGCAAACGGAACGCTCCCCAACTCCGTTCCGATGACCCGACCCGGAAACCGCAGTTCTTGATGCATGCGAATCGTCCCGTACATGCGGTTGTTAAATACGACGGAGATGATCGGAATGTCATACCGGACAGCTGTTTCCAACTCTTGCATCGTCATCATAAATCCGCCGTCTCCCGACAGCGACACAACCGTTCGGTCGGGCAATGCCAGTTTGGCGCCTATGGCCGCCGGCATGCCGTATCCCATGGCTCCGGACGTCGGTCCGATATACGTATGGCCTTCGCCAAACGGGAAAAACGTGTGAAGCCAGCCGGCAAAATTCCCTGCGTCGTTTGTGAAAACAGCGTTGTTCGGCAAATGGCGCGCGAAACTTGCCATGGCCGCTTCATACACATTGCGCGGTTTTTCTGGCAGCGTTGCCGTTTGTTCATACTGCTCCCGCCGTTTTGCCACCCATTCTTGCCAGCTCGGCCGCACCGCAATCGTCAGCAGGCGGGATAGCGCTTCCCGACAGTCGGCCCAAATGGCCACGTCCGGCGCGCGCACTTTTCCAAACCCATCGCTGTCCAAGTCAATATGAATGAGCGTCTGATTAGCAGACGGTACACAGTAGTCTTGCGTAGTCACTTCCGATAACCGTGTTCCGAGCGCAATCACTACATCGGCCTGCTCCGCTGTCTCCCTCACCGCTTCTGGCGCTCCCAAGCCGAGATGCCCGACGTAGCACGGGTGATCATGGGGAAATACGTCATGGCGACGGAACGCTGCCATCACCGGCAACGAATACGTTTCAGCCCATAACCGCAGCAGCGGCTCCGCGCCCGCCCACTTGACACCTCCGCCGGCGATGACGAGCGGCCGCTTGGCGCGCGTCAGCCAAGCTTCGACTTCCCGAACGTCCTCGTGGCGCGGAGCCGGCTTCGGCACTTGGGTGGAAGCCATCACAGCTTCCGGGACGGTTTGCCAAAGCACATCCTCCGGCAGCGAAACGACAACCGGACCGGGTCTGCCCGTCTTCGCGGTGCGAAACGCGCGCTGCACCAGCTCCGGCACTCGTTCGGCGTCGCGAATTTCGACCGTCCATTTCGCGAGCGGGCGAAAAAACGCCTCCAAATCAACCTCTTGAAAACCTTCCCGGCCAAGAAAGCGGCTGTCCACTTGCCCTAAAAATACGACCATCGGCGTGGAATCTTGTCTAGCCGTATGGACGCCGATCGCCAAATTGGCGGCGCCGACCGCCCTTGTTGCTAAGACGACGCCGCATGTCCGCGCCGCTTTCGCATACCCTTCCGCCATAAACGACGCTCCTCCCTCATGGCGGGCGGAAATGAACTCAATCGACGGCTCTTCATAAATGGCGTCAAGCAACGGCAAGTAGCTTTCCCCGGGCACGCCAAACACATGGCGGATCTGTTCCTGTTTTAGACATTCCACGATGACCTTGGCCACCGTCACGTTTCGGATCGTTCGTTTCATGGCGCCAGCGCCCCCCCATTCACTCGTTTCCACCGCTCCAATGCTTGCTCGAGCCGCTCAATCGGCGCCGAGAGCGAAACGCGGACGTACCCTTCTCCGGCCGGGCCAAACGCCGTTCCCGGTGTGACGATAATCCCCGCATCATCGAGCAGTTGGGTGGCAAATGATTCGGATGAGTACCCTGTGGGAACGGGAACCCATAGGAAAAAAGTCGCCTTCGGACGCTGCACGTTCAAGCCGAGTTCGCGAAGCCCTTCCACCATCCTGTTCATGCGCGCTTCATAAACCAAACTGTTCGCTTTCGCAAAAGCCTGCCCGTTCGTCAGCGCAGCAGCGGCCGCTTTTTGAATGGGAATGAATTGACATGTGTCGATGTTGCTTTTGATGACCGAAAGCGCTCGAATTAGGTGGCGGTTTCCCACCACATACCCGATGCGGCAGCCCGCCATGTTATAGCTTTTCGACAATGAGCCAAATTCGACCGCTACCTCTTTCGCCCCGTCCACCTGCAAAATGCTCGGTGACTGAAACCCGGCGAACGTCACCAATGAATACGCGGCGTCATGGGCAATGAACAGCCGATGCCGGCGCGCGAGGGAAACGGCCTCGGAAAACACGCCGATCTCGGCCACGGCCGCGGTCGGATTGCTTGGATAGTTGAGGAGCATCAGCTTCGCCTCATCATACACGTCGGGAGAAAGCGCAGCAAACTGAGGCGCGTAACCGTTTTGAGCATCCAAGGGCAGCGCCCGGCTCCGCCCGCGGGCAAAATGAACCGCCGTTCGATAAACGGGATAACCGGGATCCGGCACAAGCACAAGCTCTCCCGGCTTCAGAACCGCTTGCAACAGATGAACGATCCCTTCCTTCGAGCCGATCAAAGCGAGCACTTCCGTTTCTGGATCGAGCACGACCCCGTATTCCCGTTCATAAAACCGGGCGACCGCCTCCCGATATTCCTTGCAGCCGCCATACGGCGAATACGTATAATGTTCCGGCGCCTCGAGCTCTTTTTTCAACACCTCGATGACAAAGGAGGGCGGCGGCAAATCGGGAGCGCCGATCCCTAAATCAATGACATCGACCCCTTGCTTCACCAGCTCCTCTTTTTTCTGTTGAAAACGGGAAAACAAATAAGGCGGCATCGTCTCCACAAGATCGGAAAACAAAGTCAATCCCCTCCCTCCTCATGCCCCTTCGTTTCAGTGTATGCGCCCACTCACTGCTCACATGCCCATTCCTGATCCCGCCCGCACTGACTGACATCTCCCAATTCTCAAAGAAACGTTCCATGGGCAACGCGATCTGCCCCACCTAGGGATGAAAATCTCACGCCAGTTCGGCTGTTCCATAGGCAGCGCGCCCCACCCAGGGTTGAACATCCCGCGCCGGTCCGGCATTTTCACAGAAATGTTGCATGAGCAACGTTTTGCCTTCCATCCGGGGTTGAACATCCCGCGCCAGTTCGACATTTTCACAGAAATGTTGCATGGGCAACGTTTTGCCTTCCATCCGGGGTTGAACATCCCGCGCCAGTTCGACATTTTCACAGAAATGTTGCATGGGCAACGTTTTGCCCCCATTCAGGGATGAACATCGGCGTCAGTCCGGCACTTTTTAGAAAACGCTCCCAAAAATAACGTGCTCGACCATACAAATTCGGAGGCGCTTCGAAAAGTCTTGCATTTCGTCGTTGGTCCATAAAAAGAAGCGGCCAGCACCATCTATCGTTCGATGACGCAACTGGCCGCTGTCTATGGAAGCGAAACGCCGGCGAAGGCGCTGCAATAGACTGCGCAGTTTTCCCTTCACAAATAAATTATGTTAT
>NZ_JPYA01000039.1 GCF_000750005.1 Geobacillus icigianus
ACATCTCTTAGTTTTTCTATTATGATATTACTTATGTATTTTATTATTTTTATGGGAGTATCTTTATTGATATTTGAAGGTAGAGATGTTTCTTAATATAGTTCATCGCCAAATTTTGTGATTTAGTGACAAAAAAGAGAAAGCACTGACGAGATCTTGGAAATCATGGTAGTGGTGAAATCAACCATTAAGGCGGCTCGTAAGTGCTTTCGATACCACTAGAAGGCTGGTGAAAAACGGTTGTTTCTCTTGATCGATGGGGGAACGTGTGAAATGCGATACCGATGCGACAAAGCTTTTCTAAAGGTTAGAAAATATGGTGGAAAAGTCAGGATTGGAGATAGCGAGAGGATTGTTTATCATGAAAGACTTTAATATCAAAAGTGTAGAGGATCGTCTCAAAAAAATACTTGCCCATTGTTCAAGAAAAACTTGGGGCGAAACAGCTTTAGCTATTAGTCGTTACGCTATTTGGGAGTATGAAAATTAAATCGAAGTATAAATCAGAAATTTTTTAGAAGGCCGGTGAAAAACCGTTGCCACACACCAATTGGAGGCATTTTCATTCAGAACAGAAAGCCGATTTTGCGAGGTTTCTCTCATTGAGAAATGGGTGGAACTCAGCGGTATTTTGCACGAAATCACCAGCCTCTTAGATATACACGCACAATGTGAACGGCAACCGCTTCCAAGACGGCCAGTATCGGTATGAACGGAGCGCCGCCGATCCGCTTGTCGCGATCACCCGAAAAGGCGAAAGCGCACCGTTTGTGACGTACAAATATGATGAAGACGGTCGGCGCTATTTTTTGCAAGCCAAAAACAACCTGAGACAAGAAAAAGCGGCGGAGGAGAGAGAAATTGTTTGGAGAAGACAACCATGATTGAAGTTTCAAGAGGCTGTCTCCAAAGGGCGTAAGGCGATCTTTGGAGGTCAGCCCCTTCTTTTTTGCCGCACCGGCCTGTCAGTCAATGCTGCACAGCTCGGGCGGGCAGCCTTCGCAGGCGATCTCATCGCGCAAGTATTGCAAATGGTGGACAAGAATTTTTCCTTTTTGCACGGAGATGACGCCTTTTTTCCGCAAGTCGCCGAGCATGCGGTTGACGACTTCGCGGGCGGTGCCGCAAAAGTTGGCAAGCTCTTGGTTTGTAAGAGGCAGGTCGATCAAAATGCCGTCTTCTTTCATCACGCCGTAGCTGTTGCAAAGGCGGATGAGCGTGGAATAGAGCGCCCCTTTTTTGCCATGTAAAATCAAATCGCGGAATTTCGTTTGCGTTTTGCGGAAATGGAGGCTCATCCATTTCATGAACTCGATGGCCAGCTTCGGGTTGTTGGCGAGCTCTTGTTCGAGCGTCTCGCGCTTAATGGCGGAAACGACGCCGTCTTCCAACACTTTCGCCGTCAACATGTAGCGGGCGCCGGGGCAAAAGAGCGTCAGCTCGCCGATCAAATCGCCCTCGCTGCAAATGCGCAGCGTCAGCTCTCGTCCGTCCATGTCCATTTTGCTGATTTGGATTTTCCCCGATTGAATATAGTAAATCTCGTCTGCCTTTTCCCCTTCTTGAAACAAGTACGTTCCCTTCTCAAGGCGAAGATCGCACCCAAGCGGTGTAAGCCACTTCTGCCATTCAAGAGATTCAATCTCGTTCATCCGATCACAACCTTGCGTAGAATGTGTCGCTATATAACAGTGTACAGGAAAAAAGAGGGAAGTCAATATAAGGATAGTGGAAAGATTGAAAACTTGTTGAACATTGGGTGAATGTTTCGTGATCGTCTGTACGCTGGAGTCAATGAGGGACGGATAAAAGAACGGATTCCATCAGTGCAGTCAGAACAGGTTTGGCCGCTCCGTTGGGAGGTGAATGAGACAGAAAAAAATTCCTCAAAAATTATTAAATATACGTTTGATTTTATTTTTATACAGTATTATAATGGGTACTACATGAGGCACATACGGGTGAGGGGGAACGTCATGAAAGTGGCCATTATCGGGGCGACGGGGTACAGCGGCGCGGAGTTGTTCCGCTTGTTGCACGGCCATCCGCACGTTGACCGCTGTGACGTCTACTCGTCGTCGCAAGATGGGATTCATTTGTCGGAAAGCTTCCCGCACGTCGGAGCGGTCGATGGTGCGGTGTTGCATAAACTTGAAATCGAGGCGCTTTCCCGTTACGATGCGGTCTTTTTCGCCACGCCGCCCGGGGTGTCGGGGGAGTGGGCGCCGGCGCTTGTCGACCGCGGAGTGAAAGTGATTGACTTATCGGGCGATTTCCGTTTGCGAGACGGTGCGCTGTACGCACAATGGTACGGGCGTGAGGCGGCGCCGGCTGCGTATTTAGAGCGGGCGGTGTACGGGCTGACCGAGTGGAATCGGGAGGCGGTGCGCGAGGCCGTGCTCCTATCCAACCCGGGCTGCTATCCGACGGCGACGCTGCTTGGTCTGGCTCCGCTTGTCAGAGAAGGATGGGTCAGCGAAGACTCGATTATCGTTGATGCGAAGTCGGGCGTGTCGGGTGCGGGACGGAAAGCAGGGCTCGGGACGCATTTTTCCGAAGTCAACGAAAACGTGAAAATTTATAAAGTGAATGCCCATCAGCACATTCCGGAAATTGAACAAATGCTCGGAACGTGGAACGAGGCGATGGAGCCGATCACGTTCAGCACCCATTTGATCCCGATGACAAGAGGCATTATGGCGACGATGTACGCGAAGGCGAAACAGCCGCTTTCCCTTAGCGATTTACTAGATTTATATAAAACAAGTTACGAAGATTCGCCGTTTGTCCGCATTCGCAAGCCGGGGCAGTTTCCGGCAACGAAAGAAGTGTACGGCTCGAACTATTGCGACATCGGCCTCGCCTATGATGAGCGGACGGGACGGGTGACGGTCGTGGCCGTGATCGATAACTTGATGAAAGGCGCGGCCGGGCAGGCGGTGCAAAACTTCAATTTGATGATGGGGTGGGATGAGGCTGTGGGCCTCCCATCCTTGCCGATCTATCCGTGAGGAAGGGGAACGAACGATGACAATGACGAAACAAACGGCGCAAGTGACGGCGCTTGCCGATGGAACGATCGTCACGCCGAAAGGATTTCAAGCGGCTGGAGTGCAAGCCGGGCTGCGCTATTCGAAAAACGATTTAGGAGTCATTATTTGCGACGTGCCAGCTTCGGCCGCCGCGGTGTATACCCAAAGCCATTTTCAGGCCGCGCCGCTGAAAGTGACGCAGGAAAGCCTTGCGGTCGAGCAAACATTGCAGGCGGTCATCGTCAACAGCGCCTGCGCGAACGCCTGCACCGGTGCGCGAGGGCTTCGCGACGCGTATGAAATGCGCGACCTGTGCGCGAAACAATTCGGCCTTGCGCCGCATCATGTGGCCGTCGCTTCAACGGGCGTGATCGGGGAATATTTGCCGATGGAGAAAATCCGCGCCGGCATCGAAACGCTTGTCCCGGGAGCGGCGATGGCGGATGCCGAAGCGTTTCAAACCGCCATTTTAACGACCGATACGGTGATGAAGCGCGCTTGTTACCAAACGACGGTGGACGGCAAAACGGTGACGATCGGCGGGGCGGCGAAAGGGTCGGGGATGATTCACCCGAACATGGCGACGATGCTTGCGTTCATTACGACCGATGCCAATATTTCACCGCCGGTGCTGCAGGCGGCGCTGCGAGCGGCTACGGACGTTTCGTTTAACCAAATTACGGTCGACGGCGATACGTCGACGAACGATATGGTCATCGTCATGGCAAGCGGCTTGGCTGGGAATCACGAGCTGACGCCCGATCATCCGGATTGGGGGAACTTTTACGAAGCGCTGCGAAAAACGTGCGAGGACTTGGCCAAACAAATTGCGAGAGACGGCGAGGGAGCGACAAAGCTCATTGAAGTGCGCGTGCGCGGCGCGAAAACGGATGACGAAGCGAAAAAAATCGCCAAGCAAATCGTCGGCTCCAACTTGGTGAAAACGGCCGTTTACGGCGCAGACGCCAACTGGGGGCGAATCATCGGCGCGATCGGCTATGCGGATGCCGACGTGAACCCCGACAACGTCGATGTCGCCATCGGGCCGATCGTGATGTTGAAAGGGAGCGAGCCGCAGCCGTTTTCCGAAGAGGAAGCGGCCGCCTACCTGAAAAACGACATGATCGTCATTGACGTCGATCTTCATATCGGCGATGGTGTTGGGATCGCTTGGGGCTGCGACTTGACGTACGATTACGTGAAAATTAACGCCAGCTACCGGACATAAGGGGAGAGAGAAATGGGGAACACGGTCGTGATCAAATGCGGCGGCAGCGTGCTTGATGAGCTGTCTCCCGCCTTTTTTGCCAGCGTGAAAACGATGCGCGAACAAGGGATGAATGTCGTCATCGTTCACGGCGGCGGCCCGGAAATCGGGCGAATGTTGAAAAAACTGGCGGTGCCGAGCGAGTTTGTCAACGGCTTGCGGAAAACGACCAAAGACGTGCTTGCCGTTGTAGAAATGGTGCTCTCGGGCCAAGTGAACAAACAGCTCGTCGCCATGCTCACCCAGCGCGGCTTGCCGGCGGTCGGCGTTTCGGGCGTGGACGGGGGGCTGCTCGAAGCGGAACCGATTGACTTGAATCAACTTGGCTATGTCGGCCGGGTGAAAACGGTTCGTTCCCGTCTGTTGCGTACGCTGCTTGAAGCGGGCTACATCCCGGTTATTTCCCCGCTTGGCGTCGACCAAAGCGGGCAAACGTACAACATTAACGCCGACACGGCGGCCGGGGCGGTGGCCGCAGCCATCGGCGCGAGCCAGCTCGCCTTTGTGACGAACGTGCCCGGCATTTTGCAAGACGGCGCGCTCGTCGAGGAAGCGACAGCGGAGATGGTCGAGCAGTTGCTCGAAGCCGGCGTCATCACCGGCGGGATGATCCCGAAAGTGAAGGCAGCGCTCTCCGCCTTGTCCGATGCGCTGCCGGAAGTGGTGATCGTCAGCGGCAAAACGCCGTTTTATGAGCAAGGAAGATGGCATGGGACAACGATTCGAAAAGAAAACGAAGTGGGGGTCTACTCATCATGAGCGCGCTGTTTCCGACATACAACCGCTGGAACATTGCCGTTCAATCGGCGGAAGGCACGGTGGTGACCGATGTCAACGGAAAACGATATCTCGATTTCGTTTCCGGCATTGCTGTTTGCAACCTCGGCCATCGTCATCCGCACGTCCAACAGGCGATTGAACAACAGCTCAACCAATATTGGCACGTATCGAATCTGTTTACGATCCCGATTCAGGAAGAAGTCGCTTCCTTGCTTGTCGCCCATAGCGCCGGAGATTGCGTCTTTTTCTGCAACAGCGGGGCCGAGGCAAACGAAGCGGCGTTAAAGCTGGCGCGCAAACATACGGGAAGGCACAAAGTGATTACGTTCCAGCAATCGTTTCACGGCCGGACGTTTGCGACGATGGCGGCGACCGGGCAGGAGAAAGTGCATAGCGGATTCGGACCGCTCCTTCCGGAATTTATCCATTTGCCGTTCAATGATGTGGCTGCGCTGAAAGAAGCCATGAGCGATGAGATCGCGGCGGTGATGCTTGAGGTCGTCCAAGGCGAAGGGGGCGTCCGCCCGATCGATCCGGCGTTTTTGCAAGCGGCGGCCGAGCTGTGCCAAACATACGGCGCGCTCCTGATCATTGACGAAGTGCAAACCGGCATCGGTCGGACCGGGAAGCCGTTTGCTTACCAGCATTTTGGCATTGAGCCGGATATCATGACGGTCGCTAAAGGACTTGGCAGCGGTATTCCGGTGGGGGCGATGATCGGCAAGGCGTTTTTAAAGGAGTCGTTCGGTCCTGGGGTGCACGGATCGACGTTTGGCGGCAACCCGATCGCGATGGCCGCCGCCAAGGCGACGCTTGAGGTCGTGTTCGATCCGGCGTTTTTGCAAGAGGTGCAAGAAAAGGGGAGCTACTTGCTCGGACGGTTAAACGAGGCGCTCTCCTCGCTTGACATCGTCACGGACGTGCGCGGGCTCGGACTGCTCGTCGGTGTGGAATGTCAAATGGACGTCGGGCCGCTTTTGCCGCTGGTCCATGAAAACGGCCTGCTTGTTTTGCCGGCCGGACCAAAGGTGATCCGCCTGCTGCCGCCGCTTGTCGTCACGAAAGCGGAAATCGATCGAGCGGTCGACATGTTGGCAGCGGTGTTGAAAAACGCGGAGGCGTCGGCCGTGTTGTCACCTGATGGTTGAAGGGGCTCATTTTTATTCCTGTTCATGCATAAAAATTCCATAACGGTTATAAAAATCAAACGATGAGGTGGCGCCAATGAAAGCGTATTTGCATCTGGCCAGCGGAAAAACGTTCAGCGGCGAGCTTGCCGCCCCGCTTGAAGGAAAGGTGAGCGGGGAGATCGTCTTTTTCACCGGCATGACCGGGTACCAAGAGGTGCTGACCGATCCGTCGTATAAAAATCAAATGATCGTCTTTACGTATCCGCTCATCGGCAATTATGGCATCAATGAAGAAGACTTTGAAAGCAAGCGCCCGCATGTGGAGGCGGTCATCGTCTACGAGGCGAGCCGTGAAGGGTTTCATTACGGGGCGAAATACAGCCTAGCAGAATATTTGCGGCATTGGAACATTCCGCTGCTCACCCACGTCGATACGCGCGCCCTTGTCAAAGAAATCCGCACCGAAGGGACGATGATGGCGGAGCTCAGCTTGTCGTCCGTTCCTTCTGCCTTCCGTGAAGAAGCAGCGTTCCCGGTGCGCGCTGTATCGACGAAACGAATGGAGACGTATGGCCGCGGGGAGCCGCATATTGTGCTTCTCGATTTCGGCTATAAAAAATCGATTTTGCGCTCGCTCGTTGCGCGCGGCTGCCAGGTGACGGTCGTGCCGCACGATACGACGCCGGAAGCGATTGAGGCGCTCAAGCCGGATGGGCTTGTCCTTTCCAACGGCCCTGGCGATCCGAAACAGCTGCGCCATCAGCTTCCCGTTATTCGCCAGCTGATCGATCGGTATCCGACGCTCGCCATCTGCCTTGGCCATCAGCTTGTCGCCCTGGCGTACGGGGCGGATACGGAAAAGCTCCGCTTCGGTCATCGCGGAGCGAATCAGCCGGTGTGGGACGCGGTGAAACAAAACGTCGTCATGACATCGCAAAACCATAGCTATGTTGTCAAAGAGGGCAGTTTGGCGGCCACACCGTTTGCCATTCGCTTCATCAACGTCAACGACGGCTCCATCGAAGGGATGATCCATCGCCATAAGCCGATTTTATCGGTGCAATACCATCCGGAGGCGCATCCGGGGCCGCACGATACCGGCTATATTTTCGATGAGTTTTTGCAAACCGTCGCAAAGGGAGAGAAAGTCTATGCCTAAAGATTCCTCGCTTCAATCGATTCTCCTGATCGGGTCGGGGCCGATCGTCATCGGCCAAGCGGCTGAGTTTGATTATTCCGGCACGCAGGCGTGCATCGCCTTAAAAGAAGAAGGATACCGCGTCATTTTAGTGAACAACAATCCGGCAACGATCATGACCGATGACGTCCACGCCGATGCCGTCTATTTCGAACCGCTCACCGTCGACGCCGTCGAAGCGATCATCGCCAAGGAACGGCCGGATGGGCTGCTGGCCACATTCGGCGGCCAGACTGGGCTCAACTTAGCGTTTCAGCTGCATGAAGCCGGCGTGCTGGAAACATACGGGGTGAGACTGCTCGGAACACCGATTGAAGCCATTCAGCGCGGAGAAGACCGCGAAGCGTTCCGCGCGCTGATGCAGGAGCTTGGCGAACCGGTGCCGGAGAGCGAAATTGTCACAAGCGTCGAAGAAGCGGTCGCGTTTGCCGAAAAAATCGGTTTTCCGATCATTATTCGTCCCGCCTATACGCTCGGTGGGACGGGCGGCGGCATTGCCGACAACATGGAGCAGTTCATTGCGCTCGTGGAAAAAGGCTTGACCGAAAGCCCGATTCGCCAATGTTTAATCGAGCGGAGCGTCGCCGGATTTAAAGAGATTGAATATGAAGTGATGCGCGACCAATCGAATACGTGCATCACGGTTTGCAATATGGAAAACGTTGATCCCGTCGGCATCCATACCGGCGATTCGATCGTCGTCGCGCCGTCGCAGACGCTGACGGATGAGGAATACCAAATGCTTCGTTCTTCAGCGGTGAAAATCATTTCGGCCTTAGGGATCATCGGCGGCTGCAACATTCAATTCGCCCTTGATCCGAACAGCAAGCAATACTACTTAATCGAAGTCAACCCGCGCGTCAGCCGTTCGTCAGCGCTCGCCTCGAAAGCGACCGGCTATCCGATCGCCCGCATCGCCGCCAAGCTGGCTGTCGGCTATACGTTGGCCGAACTCGTCAATCCGGTGACGAAAACGACGTATGCCAGCTTCGAGCCAGCCTTGGATTATGTCGTCGTCAAGTTTCCGCGCTTGCCGTTTGACAAGTTTCCGTACGCCGACCGCAAGCTTGGCACGCAGATGAAGGCGACCGGAGAAGTGATGGCGATCGACCGCAACATGGAGCGAGCGTTCCAAAAAGCGGTGCAGTCGCTTGAAGGCAAAAACAACGGGCTGTTTTGGCCGGAACTTGCGGCGAAAACGAATGATGAGCTGAAACAACTGCTTGTTGACAAAGACGACCGCCGCTTTTTCGCTATCTTGGAATTGCTCCGCCGCGGGGTGACGGTCGAAGACATTCACGCATGGACGAAAATCGACCGCTTTTTCCTTTGTTCGTTCGAACGGCTTGTCGCCCTTGAGAAGCAAGCCGCGGCAACGACGTTCGACACAATCGATGAAGCGACCTTCCGCTTTTTGAAAGAAAAAGGATGCAGCGACGCCTTTTTGGCCGAAACGTGGGGCGTGACCGAGCTTGACGTGCGCCGCAAGCGGAAAGAGCTTGGCATCGTGCCGTCGTACAAAATGGTTGACACGTGTGCAGCCGAGTTCCATTCGGAAACGGATTACTACTACTCAACGTATTTTGGCGAAGACGAGCGGAAGAAAGCGAGCGGCAAGGAGAAAGTGCTGATCATCGGCGCCGGACCGATTCGCATCGGCCAAGGGATCGAGTTTGATTACAGCTCTGTTCACAGCGTGTTCGCGTTGCAACAAGAAGGGTATGAGACGGTGATGATCAACAACAATCCGGAAACGGTGTCGACCGATTTTGCCGTCGCTGACCGCCTGTACTTTGAGCCATTGACCTTAGAGAGCGTCCTCGATGTCATGGAAGCCGAACAAATCAAGCATATCATTGTTCAATTCGGCGGCCAGACGGCGATCAATTTGGTCAAAGGACTCGAGGAAGCCGGTGTGCCGCTGCTTGGCGTCACCTACGAGATCATTGACCAGCTGGAAGATCGCGACCGTTTTTACCAGTTGCTTGAGGAGCTTGACATTCCGCACGTCCCCGGCTTGATGGCGAACAACGCTGAAGAGCTCGCCGCCAAAGCGGCCGAGATCGGCTATCCGGTGCTGCTCCGCCCGTCGTATGTGATCGGCGGCCGCGGCATGTTCATCGTCCGGAACGAGATCCAGCTTGCCGCGTTGATCGAACAAGGTGAGTTGACGTATCCGATTTTGATCGATGCGTATTTGGACGGGAAAGAGGCGGAGGCAGACATCGTGACAGACGGAACGGACCTGTTGCTGCCGACGATCATCGAACATGTCGAAAAAGCCGGCGTCCACTCCGGCGACAGCTACGCTTGGCTGCCGGCGCAGACGCTCACAGACGAAGAAAAAGCGAAAATCATCGACTATGCGGGCCGGATTGCCAATAAACTCGGCTTCAAAGGAATCATGAACATTCAATATGTCATTGCCGATGGCCATGTGTATGTGCTTGAAGTCAATCCGCGCGCGAGCCGGACGGTGCCGATCGTCAGCAAAACGACCGGCGTACCGCTGGCACAAATTGCGACAAAATTATTGCTTGGGAAATCGCTTGTCGACATGGTCGATGAAAACATGCGTAAATTGGCGGTCATGCCGTACGTTGTGTTGAAATACCCGGTATTTTCCACGTACAAACTGCCGGGCGTTGACCCGACCGTTGGGCCGGAAATGAAATCGACCGGTGAAGGCATCAGCATCGCCGCGACGAAGGAAGAAGCGGCGTACAAGGCGTTTTACGCCTACTTGCAAAAGAAAGCGAACGCCAATGAAATGTACGTCATCGGCGGCATCGATGAAGCGCTGGCGGCGGAAATCGAAGCGAAACAGCTGGTGATGGTGTCCGAGCTCCCGTTTGCTGAGTGGGTGAAACGCGATGCGGCGCTGGCGGTGATCGACTTGGGCAAAGAGGAAGGCGAGGCGCCGAAACGAATGGCTGCGTTGTCCCGACAATTGCTCGTCTTCACAGAGCCCGAGACGTTGAAGCTCTTCTTGCAGGCGCTCGCTGTCGATCAGCTCGATGTGCAGCCGATCCAAGGCTGGCTGGAAAAGAAAAAACAGGCAGAACAGGCGGTGATTTTATGAATGCAGTCATGTCACTGAAAGGAAGAGATGTGTTAACGCTGCTTGATTTTTCCACAGATGAAATTTTCGATTTGTTGGCGCTTGCCGCCGACTTAAAGGCGAAACAAAAAGCGGGGATTCCGTATACGCCGCTTGTCGGCAAAACGATGGCGATGATTTTTGAAAAGCCGTCAACGCGCACGCGCGTGTCGTTTGAAGTCGGCATGATCCAGCTCGGCGGCCAAGCGCTCTACTTGAACGGCAACGACCTGCAGCTCGGCCGCGGCGAAACGATCGCCGATACGGCGCGCGTCTTATCGCAATACGTCGATGTCATGATGATCCGGACGTTTGCCCACGAAAAGGTCGAAGAATTGGCGGAATACGCGTCGGTTCCGGTCATCAACGGCTTGACCGATGACGACCATCCATGCCAAGCGCTGGCGGATTTGCTGACGATTTATGAAGTGAAGAAAACGTTCCAAGGCGTCAAGCTCGCCTATGTCGGCGACGGCAACAACGTCGCCAACGCGCTCCTAGCAGCCGCGGCGAAAGTGGGCATGGATGTGGCCATCGCCTGTCCGCCCGGCTATGAACCAAAAGCCGCCTATGTGGAGGCGGCGCGCCAAATAGGGGAAAAAACGGGCGCCGCCGTCACGGTGACCCACGACCCGCTTGAGGCGGTGGCGGGGGCTGATGCGATTTATACCGATGTCTGGACGAGCATGGGCCAAGAGAGCGAAAGCGCCGAGCGGCTTCGCGTGTTTCAGCCGTACCAAGTGAATGAAGAGCTCGTCAAAGCGGCCAAACCCGATTACCTCTTTTTGCACTGCCTGCCGGCCCACCGCGGCGAGGAAGTGACCGCCGGCGTTATAGACGGACCGAACTCGTTCGTCTTTGAGCAAGCCGGCAACCGGCTTCATGCCCAAAAAGCGATTTTAGTGTCGATCCTATAGAAAAAGGAATTCCCGCTTCGGGAGTTCCTTTTTCGCTCTTACTAAGGAAAAAGGGTTTCCGGAGGGGAACCCTTTTTCCTTGTCAAAGGTTTGGCGTTCCGTGTGCGGCGGCCCCATCATTTCCCTTCTTATGAACAGCGGCGAAACCGGGAATGCTAACAAATGCAATCGAAGCAAGGGGGATGAAACCAATGGGTCAACCGCGCCATTTTAAACCGGGAGACAAAGCGCCGAACAACGGCATTTACATTGAGATCGGCGAAACGGGAGACAATGTGAAACATCCAAAAAAGCTGAAACTGAAAGCCGGTGACACGTTTCCGGAAACGTCGAACCATAACCGGCATTGGACGTATTTGCGCAAGCCGTAAGGCCGATGAAACGAAAAGCCATTCCCAGCGCGGGGTGGCTTTTCGTTTGCTTACCGGGCGGCCGATCCGTTATAATCATTTATGGTCAAAAAAGGTCAAATGGAGGGAACGGCATGGATGCAAGCCGTTTGACGGAAAAACTGCAAGAGGCGTTCGTGGCGGCGCAATCGCTCGCCAAAGAACGGCATCATCAACAGCTCGATGTCGAGCACTTGCTGTTGGCGCTCTTTGACCAAGAAGGCGGCCTAGCGCCGCGATTGTTGGCGCTTTCGGGCGCTGACAAAGAAAAGGCCGCTGACTGGCTGCGCCACCAGCTTCGGCAAAAACCGGAAGTGCATGGGGCGGCAGAAGGACAGCTGTACATCGCGCCGGCGTTGGCGCGGCTGCTTGAGGAAGCCGAAGCGGAAGCAAAACGGATGCAAGACGAGTACATATCGGTTGAACATGTGCTGCTCGCGTTGCCTCGCGGCGCCGAGCCGGTCGCCCGGCAGCTGGCGCCGTTTGGGGTGACGCGTGAAACGCTGTTGGCCGCACTGACAAAAGTAAGGGGGAATCAACGCGTGACAAGTCCGAATCCAGAGGCGACGTACGAGGCATTGACCAAATACGGACGCGATTTAGTAGCGGAAGCCAGAGCAGGGAAAATCGACCCGGTCATCGGCCGCGACAGTGAAATTCGCCGTGTCATCCGCATTTTGTCGCGCAAAACGAAAAACAATCCGGTGTTGATCGGCGAGCCGGGCGTCGGGAAAACGGCCATTGTGGAAGGGCTCGCCCAGCGCATCGTGCGCAAAGATGTCCCGGAAGGCTTGAAAGACAAAACGATTTTCGCGCTTGATATGAGCGCGCTCGTTGCTGGAGCGAAGTTTCGCGGTGAATTTGAAGAGCGGTTGAAAGCGGTGCTCAATGAAATCAAAAAAAGCGACGGCCGCATCATTTTGTTCATTGACGAACTGCATACGATCGTCGGCGCCGGCCGGGCCGAGGGGGCGATGGACGCCGGCAATATGTTAAAGCCGATGCTCGCCCGTGGCGAGCTGCGCTGCATCGGAGCGACGACGCTTGATGAGTACCGGCAATACATCGAAAAAGACCCGGCGCTCGAGCGCCGCTTCCAACAAGTATTGGTCCAAGAGCCGAGCGTCGAAGACACGATTTCGATTTTGCGCGGGCTGAAAGAGCGGTACGAAGTGCACCATGGCGTGAAAATTCACGATCGCGCGCTCGTCGCGGCTGCGGTGTTGTCCGACCGTTACATCTCTGACCGCTTTTTGCCTGACAAAGCGATTGATTTGGTCGATGAAGCGTGCGCGACGATCCGCACGGAAATGGATTCGATGCCGTCCGAACTCGATGAAGTGATGCGCCGCGTCATGCAGCTCGAGATTGAAGAGGCGGCCTTAAGCAAAGAAACGGATGAAGCGAGCCGCGCACGGCTTGCGGCATTGCAAAAAGAACTCGCTGATTTGCGCGAAAAAGCGAACGCCATGAAAGCGCAATGGCAGCAGGAAAAAGAAGCGCTTGACCGCGTCCGCCGCCTGCGCGAGGTGCTCGAGCGGGCCAAACGCGAACTGGAAGAGGCGGAAAACGACTATGATTTAAACAAGGCGGCCGAGCTTCGCCATGGCCGCATTCCGCAGCTGGAAAAGCAACTCAAACAGCTTGAGCAAGAAATCAGTGAGCAAAGTGAAGGGAAATTGCTGCGTGAGGAAGTGACGGAAGAAGAGATTGCCGAAATCGTGTCGCGCTGGACGGGCATTCCGCTCACTCGCCTTGTTGAAGGGGAGCGGGAAAAGCTGCTTCGCCTTCATGAATGGCTGCACAGGCGGGTCATCGGTCAAGAGGAGGCGGTCGGGCTCGTCGCCGATGCCATCTTGCGGGCGCGCGCCGGCTTGAAAGATCCGCACCGTCCGATCGGTTCGTTTTTGTTCCTTGGACCGACCGGCGTCGGCAAAACGGAACTGGCCAAAGCGCTCGCCGAAGCGCTGTTTGACAGTGAGGAGCAACTGATTCGTCTGGACATGTCCGAGTATATGGAAAAACACGCTGTCTCCCGCTTGATCGGAGCGCCGCCCGGCTATGTCGGCTATGAGGAAGGCGGCCAGCTGACCGAGGCGGTGCGGCGCAAGCCATATTCCGTTCTGTTGTTTGATGAAATCGAAAAAGCGCATCCGGACGTGTTCAACATCCTGCTGCAGTTGCTCGATGACGGACGGCTCACCGATTCGCACGGGCGGACGGTCGATTTTAAAAACACGGTCGTCATCATGACATCGAACATCGGCTCGCCGCTGTTGTTGGAAAACAAAGAGGGCGGCATCGATGAGGGCACGCGCAACGAAGTGCTTGGCCAATTGCGCGCCCATTTCCGCCCCGAGTTTTTAAACCGCATCGACGATATCGTCTTGTTCAAGCCGTTGTCGATGAACGAAGTAAAAGGCATCGTCGACAAATTCGCCCGCGAATTGTCGGGCCGTTTGGCCGATCGGCATATCGAGCTCGCGCTGACCGAAGCGGCGAAGCAATACATCGCCGAAGCGGGCTTCGACCCGGTATACGGCGCCCGACCGCTCAAACGGTTTATGCAAAAGCAAATCGAAACGCCTCTCGCCAAAGCGTTGATCGCTGGGAAGGTGAAAGAACATAGCGCCGTGACGGTCGATGTCGAAGACGGCACGATCATCATCCGGCCGTCTTCGTGAGCGCGGCTGCGGCTCTGCAAGTAAAAGAGGAACATGTGC
The DNA here is from genome assembly GCF_000750005.1 of Geobacillus icigianus. Taxonomy (GTDB): domain Bacteria; phylum Bacillota; class Bacilli; order Bacillales; family Anoxybacillaceae; genus Geobacillus; species Geobacillus icigianus. The sequence continues at coordinate 14,537 of NZ_JPYA01000039.1, forward strand.
CTGCCGGAGAAAAAGAAGCCCCAACGGTGGTGGGGGCTTCTTTTCTTCGTCGGGTGTTGGGCGTATAATGGGGAGCGAAAGGAGGGCTTCCGGGTGGCACGGGAACGGAAGATTTCGCTGACAGAACTGTTTGCCCAAACGAAACAACTTCTTCTCGAACACGGATACGAAGGATTTACGTTCGGCCTGCTCGCTGATCGGCTCGGAGTCGCGCGCAGCGCCATTTACAAATATTTCGAGAACAAAGAGGAATTGATCACCGCCTATATGGTCGACGAAATGGAACAAGTGTTTGAAAAGCTCACCCGCATTCACGATTTTCCAGCGTTTGAAGAGCAATTTCGCTTTTTGCTCGATTTGATTTTATACCACGATGACCTACATGAGATGATTGCCATCGGAAAGAAAATTCCCGAGACTCACCCGAAAGTGAAGGAAAACAAACGCCGTCTCGCGCAATTTCACGAGCGGATGTATGACGAAGTGCAGCCGGTGATTCAGCGAGGAAAACGGGAAGGGAAAATGAAACCGCATCTTCCTGATCGGGTGGTTCTAGGGTATATTTTCCAGTCTGCAGCGGTCCCTCATTTTCCCGGTATTTCGTTGGCGGAATGGGCGGAAAGCATTCGCGAAATCATTATGCACGGTGTGTTGAACAGAAATTGACAACAGTGTCACTTTCCCCTTATCATGAAATTGTGCTGAAAGTGACGAATGTGTCACTTTGCGCAAACTAGGAAAAACGGGGGAATGGATATGAGCAGATGGCTGCGCGCTGTCACGGATTGGGTGGCGACAACAAAAGGCATGTGGTGGACGTTGGCGTTGTGGCTGGCGGCGATCGGGGCATTAGCCGCATTGGCGCCCAACGTGAAGCAATACGAAGCATCCAGCATCGAAACGGTGCCGAAAGAGGCGCAGTCGATGGTGGCGCAGGCGAAAGTCGATCGGTATTTTCAGGCCGATGACGGCATTCCTGCTATTTTCGTGTTTCGCTCAGAAAAGGAACCGGTCTCCAAAGACGCGCTGCAGCGTTTGCTGATGCAAATTCAACAGCAGCATCAAGAGGCGATTGAAAAGCTTGTTCCGGTCGCTTCTCTTCCGCCGCAAGCGGCTGCTAGCTTTTTCGCCAAAGACGGGAAAACCGTTGTCGTTCCTGTGACGTATAAAGGATCGTTGGAATCGAAAGAGATCGAGGCGTTGAACAAAGACATTCGGCAACTGGTCAACAACAAGAGCGCTATGAAACTGTATATTACCGGACCGGCCGGCATTGCGGCCGATACGCTCGCCTTGTTTTCGCGCGCGGATGTCGTCCTCCTCTTGTCAACGGTCGGATTGATTTTAGTGCTGCTGATCGTCATTTACCGCTCGCCGCTCTTGGCGCTGATTCCGCTTGTCGTCGCCGGGATGGTGTACGGGGTGGTCGGGCAGCTGCTCGGGCTGTTAGGGCGAGGGGGGCTCGTCATCTCGAAACAAACGGTGTCGATCATGTCCATTTTACTGTTCGCAGCAATTACCGATTACTCATTGTTTATTTTTTCCCGCTACCGCGAGGAGCTGAAACGGCATGAGAACAAGCGGGAAGCGATGAGGCAGGCGATGCGCGAAACCGGGCTGCCCGTGTTGTTTTCCGGCGGCACCGTGTTGGCGGCGATGCTCGTGTTGTTTTTCGCGAAATTGGGCGATTACCGCAATTTCGCCCCCACGTTCGCCCTAGCGATGGCCGTCATTATGATCGCGTCGGTGACGTTGATTCCAGCCTTGTTCACGTTGTTTGGGCGCAAAGCGTTTTGGCCGAACATTCCGCGCGTCGGTGAGAACAAAGCGAGGGGAAGACGGACGTTTTGGGAAACAGTCGCTCGCTTTGTCGCCGCCAAGCCGCGTCTGACTGTAGCGGTCATTGGAGCGCTGTTAGTGGTGCTCGCTAGCCATTCGCCTTTTTTGCGTTATGAGTATGATTTGATCAAATCGTTCCCGCAAGATATGCCGTCACGCCAAGGATATGAGTTGCTCGAGAAGCATTTTGCCAAAGGGGAGTTGGCGCCGACAACGGTGTTGTATGAAGGAAAAGAGGCGCTGTCCCCGCAACAGCTTGCCCGGCTGCAGGACGAACTCGGAAAGCAGCCGCTTGTCAGTGAGGTGCGCCCGGCCGGCACGGCGGATGACGGGCGGGTCGTCTCGTTTACGCTGACGTTTCGGGAAAACCCGTACGAGGCGAAAACGCTCGATGCGCTAGAACGGATCATCGACCGGAAAGAAACGATTCTCAACGAAAGCGGGCTTGACGGACGTCTCTATTTTGCCGGAGAGACGGCGGCGAAGGTGGATGAGCGGGCGCTGAACCATCGCGATACCGTTGTCATCGTTTCGCTGGAGACGGTTCTCATTTTCCTTTTGCTGTTCGCGCTGACAAAATCGGTTAAGCGGTCGCTGTATATGATCGGCACGATTCTTGTCTCATTCGCGTCCGCGCTTGGTCTTGGCATTTGGCTCGCCGACGGCCTGTTTGACATCAACGCTGTCAGCGACCGCGTGCCCATTTATGCGTTTGTCTTTTTGGTGGCGCTTGGCATTGACTATAACATCATACTCGTGTCGCGCTTTCAAGAAGAGTGGCGAACCCATTCCGTCAAGGGGGCGGTTGAGCGAGCGGTCGCCCACACTGGCGGTGTCATTTCGTCGGCCGGCCTCATTTTGGCGGCGACGTTTGCCGTGCTGATGACGCAGCCGGTTCAGCTATTGTTCGTGTTTGGCTTTCTTGTGGCCATCGGCATTTTGCTGGATACGTTTTTGATTCGCGGCATGTTGCTGCCGGGGCTGATCGTTTGGTTGGAAAAGGAGCGCACGGAACGTCCGCAGCCCGGAAATAGCTGATCATCCGGCGCGTTTCGCTATAGCCATCCGGATGATTCTGGCCATGTTCAATCGGGCGGCTCGCTTCATCGCCAACTCGAGAAAGGAAGGGAGCGGCCGGAGACGGAAACCGGGGCGTTCGAATATGTGGCTATGAAGAAAGCAGGGAAAAACCGGGTTCCTGTTAGATTTTTCGGCTTCGGATGTAAGAAGGCGGATGGGCTGTTAGGGGCCCATTTGCCAACAAGGGGTCGAACGAAAAGGTGGTCTGCCTTCAAGATCGATACGATCGATCGTGCAGCAGAAACAGTCAGCACGTATATAGAGCAACGAAAGAGGGTATCCCGATCCTTTTGGGATACCCTCTCCTTTGCTCTTGTGCGTTTACAAGCCATAAGGTTAATGATGGTGATTTCCGGCTGGTTCATCCGGAATCAGGGCTGCCACCACAATGATTAGAACTGTCAAGATCACGCCGAGCAGCGCGCCGGTCGCGAAATCGTAGCTGATGCCCTGCATCGAGCTCATGACGTAGGTGGCCATTTGCATGAGCAAAAACGTCCAAAAAAACGTCCAGAATAGGCGCATTTTTTGCTCCTCCCATCTTTGTCTCATTTCCTTGTTCTATCTTATCATAAATGACGCCTATAGGCATATACCCGGACGTTTTTTTTCGCCTGACATATCGTATACTGTACCATTATGCATTGCCAAAACAAGGGTGAATGGAAACGATGGCAGGACAACAGCGGTTTTTTCAACTTGATGAGCAATGGTGCATCGTTCATATACCGGAGCGCCCAAATGGATTTGCCCTTTTTGTCATCGGCGATGGCGACCATTTTGTGAACGAACGGACGAGTTTTTGGCTGGAACATCCGACGCGGCGGCAATGGCTCGAGGAGTGGCTCGAACGCGGGTACACGGTCTTTTCGTCCCATTTGTACGGAAGGCATTGGGGAAGTCCAAAGGCGGTTCGGCTGGCGCGCCAGCTCGTTTACTCCGTGCTGAAAAGTGAAATTGTCAATTCGCGCATTTATCTCGTCGCGGAAGGAATGGGCGCGCTCATCGCTTCGCAGCTGCTCAGTGTCATGCCAAGGCAAATGCGGGCGGTCGCCATGATCAATCCTTGCCTTGATGTTCGCGCCCAGCTTGATCATGAACGGGACCATCCGCTCATGTACCGGCGGATGGTGAAAGAGATCGCCTTCGCGTATGGCATGAAAGAAGAAGAGGTGCCGGAGGCCGTTCCCGCCCTGTTCTTGAGTCCGCACGATGTTCCTGTGATCATTTGGCAACTCTCCGGTGTGAGCCCGTATCCATTTGCCTTGCACGGCCGAAGATATGAGCAATGGATGAAAGCGACCAACCGCCATGTGCGCATCATCGATGAACTGCCGGAAAAGCGGCCCCAACTTGCGGCGCAAATCGCTCGCTTTTTTCATCAGCACAATGAGCTTCCGTGATCAAAGAGCGCACTGGATGGGAAAATACAGACCGGTGCGGAGAACAGCCGGCCAACGTTGGGCCGCTTTTTGAACAGCGACCAATCGGGCTGAAAGGCTGTCCATTTTATAAAGAAGAGAAAGGCCCCGAAAACGGGAGAGGAACGGGAAGGGAAAAAGGGTGACCCGCTGCCAAATAGTGGGCACCTTTTGAATTATTTTTTGAATAGCTCAACAAGCGATGTCATTTTTCTCATCAGCGGTTTCAGTTGCTGCAGCGAATCGGTCAGCGCGCCAACTTGATCAAACAGCTTCACCCAGTCAATGTCAGGCAGCGGGAGCGCTTCATTTTCCCCCGTCTCTTCCTGCCGCTCTGCTCGCCGCGGCGGAAAAGGTTGAAACATCAGGCGGGAAAAACGATCGGTCGCCTTGTTGGATGGTTTTGACGCTGGGCTGTCGGCCATGCGTATCTCCTCCTTTTTCGATGATCGTCTTACCGTTATCGTATGGGAAAGCGGGAAAAACGGTTTGGACCATCGTCCTAGGGGGATGGTGATGAAAGCGCGCACACCGCTTCCTAGCATCGTTTCTCAAATAGAAAAACCGGTTGCATCAGCTTCTATGTTCACGCGTTCCATCATCGATCGAGGCAAACAGCGATTTTTCACCAGCCTTCTAGGAGTCTGGTGATTTCATCATGGATACGGCTTTGCCACGTCATTTCTCAATTCGAAAAACCTTGTTGCATCGATCCTGCTTTTCGCCCATTCCCCCATTGAGTAAGGGAGCCGGCCGTTTTTCACCGCCCTTCTAGCTGTTGTGTCCAACCGCGCTGTTTTTTGGTTCGTGGTGGCGGGCTGTTTCCGCATGGAGAACGTGCGTCAGAAGGGGGCGAACGGGTTCCATCCCTTGGCGGACGGCGTTTTTCCTATTGCATTGCCGCCCTCTTTCCGCTAAAATTAGTACCAAGTAATAATAATTGGTGATGTGGATTGATCGTACATGCTCATTCGTTCGGCAATGGGGGATATTTTGGAAAGAAAAAGGAGATGGATGGTATGGGAGCAGGAATTATCGGTGTCGGCCGTTACGTGCCGGAGCGGGTGTTGACCAACTTTGATCTTGAACAAATGATGGATACATCCGATGAATGGATTCGGACGCGTACAGGGATTGAGGAGCGCCGCATTGCCCCGGATCACATCGATACGTCCGATATGGCGTATTTTGCTGCGGAGCGGGCGCTTCGTAACGCCGGCATTGAGGCGAAGGACATCGATTTGATTATAGTGGCGACCGTTACACCGGATCGGCCGTTTCCGTCTGTTTCTTGCATGATCCAAGAGCGGTTGGGAGCGGTGAAGGCGGCAGCGATGGATTTGAGCGCCGCCTGCGCCGGATTTATGTACGGGATGGTAACGGCCGCTCAATTTATTGACACGGGAGTGTATCGGTATATATTAATAGTGGGAGCAGACAAATTGTCGAAAATTACCGACTGGAGCGACCGCAACACCGCTGTGTTGTTTGGTGACGGGGCTGGAGCAGTTGTCATGGGACCGGTGTCGTCGGGGCGCGGCATGCTGTCGTTTGAATTGGGGGCTGATGGGACAGGAGGAAAATATTTATACAAGGACGAATATATTGTCATGAACGGCCGAGAAGTGTTTAAATTTGCGGTCAGGCAAATGGGGGAATCGAGCGTCCGCGTTCTAGAGAAAGCGGGACTGGCGAAAGAGGATGTCGATTTTCTCATTCCGCATCAAGCGAATATTCGCATTGTTGAAGCGGCTCGACAGCGCTTGGAGCTGCCGGAAGAAAAAATATCGACGACGATACGCCGCTATGGAAACACATCGGCGGCTTCGATTCCGATTTCGCTTGTCGAGGAGCTCGAGGCAGGCCGCATTCATGATGATGACGTCATCGTCATGGTCGGTTTCGGCGGCGGGCTGACGTGGGGCGCGATCGCCTTGCGTTGGGGGCGATGAGCTCACAAACATTTTGCGTAGGGACAGTGGAACGGTCGGACGGTTTCCCTTTCTCGAACGTTGAGCTCGCGAACATTTTGCACAAAGGAGAGACGGAGAGATGGAAAAAAAACGAGTCGTCGTGACCGGGCTCGGGGCGGTTACCCCGCTTGGAAACGATGTGGAAACAACGTGGAAAAACATTGTTGCCGGCCAGTCGGGCATTGATATCGTCACTCGTGTGAATCCGGATGACTTTCCGGCCAAAGTGGCAGCGGAAGTGAAAGATTTTGACCCCTCGTTGTTCATCGATCGCCGGGAAGCGCGGAAGATGGACCGCTTTACCCAATTCGCCGTCGCGGCGGCGCTTATGGCGGTGAAAGACGCCCGACTGGAAATCAACGAACAAAACGCCGAGCGAATCGGCGTCTGGATCGGTTCAGGCATCGGCGGCATGGAGACGTTTGAACAGCAGTTTGAAATTTTCCAGCAGCGCGGCTATCGGCGAGTGAGCCCGTTTTTCGTGCCGATGATGATTCCGGATATGGCGGCCGGACAAGTGTCGATCCTCTTGGGCACGAAAGGGATCAACTCCTGCACGGTCACCGCTTGTGCGACCGGAGCCAACTCGATTGGCGATGCGTTTAAAGTCATTCAGCGCGGTGACGCCGATGTCATGATCGCCGGCGGGACGGAAGCGCCGATTACGAAAATGTCATTCGCCGGCTTTTGCGCGAATACGGCTCTCTCCACCAATCCAGACCCGAAAACAGCGAGCCGTCCGTTTGACAAACATCGCGATGGGTTCGTCATGGGAGAGGGGGCCGGCATCGTCGTTCTTGAGGAATTGGAGCACGCGCTGCGCCGCGGTGCGAAGATTTACGCGGAAATTGTCGGCTACGGCGCGACCGCCGATGCGTACCATATCACCGCGCCGGCGCCGGGCGGCGAGGGCGGCGTGCGGGCGATGCGCCAGGCGCTGCAAGATGCCGGCTTGAAGCCCGAGGACATCGATTACATCAATGCCCACGGCACGAGCACGGAGTACAATGACAAATATGAGACGGCGGCGATCAAGGAAGTGTTCGGCGATCATGCGTATCGGCTGGCGGTCAGCTCGACCAAATCGATGACCGGTCATTTGCTCGGGGCGACGGGCGCCGTGGAGGCGATTTTCTCCGTATTGGCGATCCGCGACGGCGTCATTCCGCCGACAATCAACTATGAAACGCCCGATCCGGAATGCGACCTCGACTATGTGCCGAATGAAGCGCGGAAACAAGAGGTGCGGGCGGTGTTAAGCAATTCGTTTGGATTTGGCGGCCATAACGCGACATTGATTTTTAAAAACTATCGGTAATTGAGAAACGGAGAGCCTGAACGGAGCGGAACTGCCAAGCCTGATGAACGGCGGTCCGCTTCACCGTTAGCGAACGCGAAATCGAACCGTTTTGGCGCTGCTACATCGCCCCCAACCCGGACGTTTCCGCCTCGCATCCGCTTAGCGCCCGGCTTTTGTACGGGCTTGGCTCGTATCCGAACATGGGCGGCTATGCGGTGGGGTACGCCATCGTTCGCCGCTGTCTTGAGCGAGGGCATTTGTTGACGGAGTTAATGGGGATAGAAGCAAGGCAAATCGCTGCCTTAGCTGGCTTTGCCGACGCTGAATAAACAGGTTGTCCATCGGAGCGGCAAACGAACAGTCATGTTGTCCACAAAGCCGACATATATGTAAAACGAGGAAAGTGGACAAGAAGGAAGGGAAGCCCGATGGTCCGCCTGTTTTTTTATTTGGTCGGCTTCGGTTTTTCCGTCGTCGGCGGCATGATGGCGATCGCCTATTTAAACCTCCTCACTCCTGAGCGCGGCTTTTGCGACTATTGGGTTTACATTGCTAGGCGGCCCGAATGTTATTTGCTGCCGATCGGCCTGCTTTTCATCTGGGGAAGTTTATCGTTTCCAAGCCGCGGCTCGTAGTGGGGAAAAGAGGACGAAATGGAATAAAATTCTGCCCCTCTGCCTATACTGATGGACAAACACGTCTGGAAGTGAGGGGTATCACATGCTTTGCTTGCATGACATCTGGGTGAACTGGTTTGAAGGCGAAGAGAACGGATACAACGTCTGCCATTTTCACGAATGGCGCAAGGACGATCAAATCGAGCTGCTCGACCAAGTGCCGCTGCTAAAAGTGACCCCGGCTCTGTTCCATTATATCGAAAACAGTCTGTCTGATCTTCCCAAACCATTGCTAGATGATGTGTATCAAAAAGCGTATGTGCGCAAAAACCATGAGCGCATTCCGTTAGATTATTGTTTCATTGTGACCGATGGGGCCGGCATTTTGGCGGTGGATACGATCGGCTACCATATTCCGATTCGCAAAAGCCGCCTGATCCCCCGGCAGGAACAACTTGTCTATGAGATGGTGGCCGAGGCCGAAGAACGGGACTATCCGCTGCCCGAATACAACAAAGAATACCATATTTTATCTCCCGCGCCGGAACTGATGTGGGGGTTAACGCGCAAGGAGCGACAGCTGAAGCAGCTGCTGTTTATGGCGCTTGATCAGCTGTATTCGACAAAAAACGGCGCCGAAGTGCGGTATTGGTATACGGAATGGGCGCCGGAAAAATACGCCGATATTCAAAAAATGTCGTTTGAAGAAGCGTGGACGCGGCTGTATGAAGAAACGAAGCACGGTTGGTCCAAGCGCCACGAGCAGCTATGCGAACACTTGATCAAGGGACAGCCGTTTTTCGAAAAGTTGTGGGAAATGGAGCAAGAACCAAAGGTGAATTAAAAACGGGCGAAGGCGCTTAGCGCCCGCCCGTTTTTTGTCCGGCGTTACCGCCGACGCCCAAGCCCCATGGCTTGCTCCATTTTGCGCACCATTTCCGCTGCCACCCGATTGGCTTTTTCCGCCCCTTCGTCCAACACGTGGTCAAGCTTCTCGCTTTCCATCCATTGGTGATATCGCTCTTGAATCGGCCGGAGCGTCTCGATGACCACTTGAGCGAGGTCGGCTTTAAAGACGCCGTACCCTTTTCCTTCGTATTGCCGCTCCAACTCCTCGATCGGCTGGCCCGATAACGTTGAATAAATATGGAGCAAGTTCGAAATGCCCGGCTTTGCCTCTTTATCGTAGCGGATCGTCCCTTCCGAGTCGGTGACGGCGCTTTTGATTTTCTTCTCGATCGTTTTCGCGTCGTCAAGCAGTGTAATGTACGCTTTCGGGTTCGGGTCGGATTTGCTCATTTTTTTCGTCGGCTCGACGAGCGACATAATGCGGGCGCCGACTTTCGGAATGCGCGCCTCGGGAATCGTGAACAGCTCGCCGTACCGTTTGTTGAAGCGCTCGGCTAGATCGCGCGTCAATTCAATATGCTGTTTTTGGTCATCGCCGACCGGGACGATGTCGGTGTTATAAAGCAAAATGTCGGCGGCCATCAGCGGCGGGGACGGGGG
>NZ_JPYA01000040.1 GCF_000750005.1 Geobacillus icigianus
TCGTCAGGGGTAGACGGTCATAGTGAAACAGTAGGAAAGACAGGTTACACTGGTAAAAATGTAGAAGATAGAATAAAATCTGTAGGCGGTTCACAAACATTAGCATCTAATTCTTCGGAAGGTATAGCTTATAATGTTTCGTCTATCAATAAAGGTATAGATTTATTAATGGATGCACCTTTGCATAGAACATGTTTAATAGACCCTCAATTATCCAGTGTAGGTGTTGCTATTGTAGATAATATTGTGGTTTTAACTTATTATTTTCTAGAGTTTGGTACAAATCCAGAAGAGTCTATATATCCTTATGATGGACAAACTAATGTTGGTTTAGAGTTTGTAGGTAAGACTGAAAGACCTAATCCTTTAGAAGAGTTTAAAGTAGAAAAATCGGGGTATGTTATTTCTTTCTCTCCATCTTCATCGAATGTTGTTCCTGATAATGTTGTTGGAAAATTATTTGATAGTAAAGGAAAAGAAGTTCCTGTATTTTTCAAGGAAGATGCTTTAAGATTTACTTACTTCTTATTTCCTAAAAGCCCATTGTTAAAAAACGAAAAATATACTGTAAAATTTACTTATACTGATTTAATGGATGATACTATTAAAACTAAAACATGGTCTTTCACAACAGGGAGTGGTACTTCAACACCGACAACTCCACCAAAACAAACTCAACCGAAACCAAAAGTGGTGTATGCTGATTACAAAGACGGTCAATATTGGTCAGAAGCAATGTTATGGGCAATAGATAAGGGGTATATCACAGGGTATATGAATGTGAAAAACCCGAAAACGGGGAAAGTAGAAAACTTGTTAAAACCGATGGACACATTGACAGAAGGTCAGTTTTTAACGATTTTATTCCGTTATTTATATCCTAATGAGTTGAAAAACACAAAACCAAAAGACCCGAAATTTGATTTATCGGTTGTGTATCAAATGGCGGAAAAATATAAGTTGCCTACAAAAGCGAATTTTAAAAATCGTGCTGATGCATACAAACCGATTTCACGCGGGACAATGGCTCGAATTTTAGCGTCAGCACATTATAAGAAAGTGGTAACGGAAAAAGATGCAGTAAAATTCATGTATGATGCAAAGATAACAAATGGTTATCCAGACAAAAATGGTAAATACCCTAAAACGTATGAATCCTTTGGAGTAAAAGAAAATCTATTAAGAGCACATATTGCAGTGTTTTTGAAAAATTATGATACGTACCTTCAAAACAATAAAAAGCAGGTTGTAAACGGTATCACAGTAGATTATGGAAGACACACGTATGGGGTAAAGAATCAAGCTGAATATAACAAAGTAATGGAGATTGTAAGAAATGAGTTAAAGAGAGTAGATAAAGAGCCTTGGGTAGATGGTAGATTTGCAAAATATTATGATATGTATTTAAATGGTGATAGAAAAGAAAACTATAAAGTTGGTTCTTTAGAGTACAGAGGACTTCTTCAAGCGGAGAATTCTTTAGGTGACCTTGTAAGTAAA
>NZ_JPYA01000041.1 GCF_000750005.1 Geobacillus icigianus
GGAGAACATACGGGGATAAGAAGAAGCAGATCCTTTGAGAAAGTAAAAAATAGACAAATAATGTAAAAACAAAAGCAGGAGGCTGTCCTCAAAAGGTCGTTTTACCGACCTTTTGGGACAGCCTCTTCACTCTATATCTTTGGAGGCTGTGACCGTGGGAATATGAAAAGATAGGCATGCCAAATACACCTTCCCTATAGAAGGTTTTTTTCATGGTATGAGACGGGAATTCCTTACGACAACGGCATGATGACCAAACTCTCGATCATGTCTAAAGCGCTCTTTTTTGTATAACGCCTTGATTTTTTTCCGTGTTGAGCGATTATGTTACAGAGTTTAGAAGAATCTTAGCTCGATCTGCAGGAAAATGAAAGTGCTCTTGCACGGGGATTCTCCTTTCGAATGGTAGGTTGCACTTTCATTCTACAGGAGATCCGCCAGGCAAGGGCTATTTTTTGCTTGATCAAGTTCATCTAGCACCACGGGTTGATATATTTAAATCTCAGAAAAGTCTCGAGTTCACTATGTAGTAAACTTTAAAACTAAAGAAACTGGACCTCTAGTATATAATCCTTTTTCTCCATACGAAAAAGACTCGTCCAGCTCAATGTTTTTAAAACTGTCTAAAATAATATTTGCTACAAGTTCTAATTGCATAAGCGCTAAGGAAGCCCCTACACAAGTATGTGTTCCATACCCAAATGCTAGATTTTGTGAGTGACTAGTGAAAGCTTTCCTCAATTATAATTAACTAGTTAATATTAACAGATTAATATTAACTGGTTAACGATAATATAGCACACCCAAAAAATATTGTCAAACATTATCGAATTGAACAAATTATTATTCGCTCCCCTTGACAACACATAAAAATTCCCTTACCATTATTGTTAACCGGTTAACTATAGTGAGGAGGATGAGAATGGAAATCACTAAAAAGAAAGTTCTAAAAGCATTACAAGAATTCATCACAACTAGGGAATCGCTCAGAAGAACCGAATCGAGCAATAATAAGAACGTATTGTTCGGTGTTTCATGGACATTGACACAATTTCACATTGTTGCGCTTCTGAAAGAAAATGAATTAATGAATAATACGACTTTAGCTAAAGAACTTAACATATCGAAACCAGCGGTAACGAAAGCAACCAAAAAGTTACTGGAGAAAGGGATTATTCGAGAAAAACAAAATGAAGGAAATAAAAAAGAAATTTTCTATGTTTTAACTGAAAAAGGGGAAACAATGGCCGCAATTCATGAGAAGCTGCATAAGGAGGCTGAAGAAAAATATTTATCACTTTTAGATAACTTCAATAAGGAACAACTTGAAACAATCATATTATTTTTAA
>NZ_JPYA01000042.1 GCF_000750005.1 Geobacillus icigianus
ACCAGTTGCTTCAATGAACCCGTATTGAGCTGCAGTTGCTCCATACTGTGTTTTAAATATATATATATTCAAATGACCAACAGAGACAATATTTACTCCCATATTTATTAACGTTAGAATAAGTAAAACTCGAAGTTTTACCAATAACTTAACTCCATCTTTAAATTCTCTCCAAAATTGTTTCTTTTGTTTTGATTTTTCGTCATTAACTATTATTCCATTTTTAGGAAGTACTAACCAAGAAGATAAAAGTGCAGCGAATAAAAATATTAATGAATGAGTGAACATAATTCCGATAAGACCAATAAGAGAGAACAATATTCCACCAACAGCATTACCTATTAATATTCCTGTTTTACCAGCAGATGATAAAAAACCACTAACTTCAGCAATACGATCAGTCCCAACTAAATTTGGTAACATACGTCTTCGTGAAGGTGAAATGAATGTTTGTGCAATATCATTTAAAATAACCATTGCCATAACAGCAACTATAATATAGTCATCCAAAAACAAATAAAAAAATATAAGTATAAAACCTATTAACCCCAATGCTATATATGCTTTTATCATTGCATTTTTTGGACTCGTGCGGTCAACTAAAACCCCAATCAACGGGCCAGCAAAGACATTAACAATATATGTAATAGCAGTAATAGCTGAAGTAATAAAAGCTGAACCAGTTCGTTCAAGGACAAACCATGATAAACAAAGTGTAAAAATTGCATCTGCTATAGTACCTAAAGCTGTCGTACTAACAATTAATGACATATTTCGTTTAACAGGAATTTGCAATGACTTTAGCTTTGTACGTTCTGATTGGTTTTCCAATCTATATCCCACCTTAGCTATATATAATGCAACATGAAGAGTTAATCTCTCCGTTATCCTTCAGCGCATCCAGCGAATCGCCAAACGGGAGAATGAATCCCTTTTTGTTTCGATGGATGATCCCATTTGCCAAAAAACGAAGCCTTCGTCACGGGCTGCCCGCTCCATTCAAGGGTGTGATTGGCACTACTCGCACAACGATCATCCCCGTCTGGGGGCATTCGCTTGTTTGGCTGATGGTGCACACCTTCACGCAAGCGTTTCCGTTCGCCTTTCGTCTGTATGACAAGACAGCGGGAAGAAGCAAGATCGACCTATATAAGTTGAATTAAAGATTTACAACTGAACACACAAACGATCGATCGTTTGTTCTGATTTTTGGTTGATTCTCTGAATAAAGGCTTGGACATTCTTTCTAATTTCTTGCACAGTCGAATAGAACACGTTGTAAATCACGTCTGATTTCAGCCATTTCCATAACCCTTCAATCAAATTCAATTGCGGACTGTATGGTGGCAAAAAGACGAGCTCTAACCGATCTTCGTG
>NZ_JPYA01000043.1 GCF_000750005.1 Geobacillus icigianus
TAAGGTTACTTGATTTTCACTCACAGTTCCCCCACCCTTTATCTTAAATATATGGTTCATCACCACAACGTGTACTTGACAAGTGGAGACTTCTTTTCTTGTCACCATGCATGGAAATTGTTTATTTACTGTTTTTTCTTTACAGAAGGAAGTATGGCATGTTTTGAAACAGTCAAGTACAACTTTCGGTGATGAACCAAATATATGTTTTACATCCAGCTGATCACTAGCCACATTATATCATATCAGCTTGTATTTAGATGAACCGAAATGAAAAATCGGAAATTCTTTATTATTGCAACTTATATAGGAGGCTGGTGATTTAATCGTGGATACCGCTTTGCAATATCATTTCTCAACTAGAAAAACCTTATTGCATCGGTCCTGCTTTTAACGCGTTCCCCCATTGATGAAGGGAATCAGCGGTTTTTCACCAGCCTTCTAGGTAAAAAGGATTTCTGTTGGGAAGTTTCGCCCTGCTTCGTATCCCTTTCTCTTATTTGGTGGCATTTCCTTTGCTAAGTAGAATTAGCTGAATTTTATTCCCTTGTCCAGTCTGTTCTAGCTTGTCAAGGATGGCCATAATCATTGCATTTTGTGCTTGGTTATCATCTATGTATTGAGAGAAATCCCAAGAGGAAAATCGATCAACTGCGGGAGGAAATCGCCAAGGAGCAGCTGAAAGAAAAGAACATCAACGAATACATCCCGACGGTCAAAAAAGTGCTCGACGCCTACCGCCTCACAGACGACGTAGAAAAGAAAAATCGCCTTCTCAAGTCAGTGCTTGAGAAAGCGACATACCTAAGAAAACCGGAATGGACGAAAAAAGACCAGTTTACCATTCAGCTTTATCCTAGGATCTAGAGGCGACGGCCTCCTTTTTTTCTGCCGAGAAGAAATACTTCAAGGCTTCGAACACATCGGCTTTTTGTTTTAAGATGTAGTACTTGAATTTCTCGTGTTTCATGTTGCCGTATGCTCGCATGAGGGTAGAGGGTGAACGGTTGTACTGATTCACTTCCCCATATCCAAACATGTTTGACACTTTCAGCAACTCTTGAACAAGCTTGACGCAGCGGGCGTTGTCGGACGTCAAGTTGTCGCCGTCGGAGAAATGGAACGGATAAATGTTATAGCGTGACGGAGAATATTTTGTTTCAATTAGTTCAAGGGCTTTGCGGTAGGCCGACGAACAAATCGTTCCGCCGCTTTCCCCTTTGGTGAAAAATTCTTCCTCACTGACGACTTTCGCTTCGGTATGGTGGGCGATGAAGGCGATGTCGACCGTCTCATACTTCGTGCGCAAAAAGCGCGTCATCCAAAAGAAGAAACTGCGCGCCATATATTTTTCCCACATGCCCATCGAACCGCTTGTGTCCATCATCGCTAGGACGACCGCTTTCGATTCCGGTTTAATGACTTCGTTCCACGTTTTAAATTTCAAATCTTCGCGATAAATCGGGTAAAAGCTCGGCTTGCCGCTCATGGCGTTGCGTTTGAACGCGGCGAGCATCGTCCGCTTTTTATCGATATTGCCCATCAGCCCGGTGCGGCGAATATCATTAAACTCAATCTGTTGGACAACGTGTTGGTCGAGCTCTTTCCGCTGCAAATTCGGAAGCTCCAACTGGCTGAACAGCGCCTCTTCAATTTCCATCAGCGACACTTCAGCTTCGTAATAATCTTGGCCTGGCAGGTCACCGGCCCCTTGGCCTTTTCCTGGCCCCTGTCCCTCCCCGCTTCCGTCCTTGGCCACGACATCGCCGACTTGGCTGTCTCCGTTTCCTTGACCGACGTGCTTGTTTTTCTCGTAGTTGTAGCGGATTTTATACTCATCAAGCGAACGGATCGGAATTTTAATCACATCACGTCCGTTAGACATAATGATGCTTTCTTCGGTGATTAAATCCGGCAAGTTATTTTTGATCGCTTCTTTGACTTTTTCTTGGTGACGCTTTTGATCGTCATGCCCTTTGCGGTGGAGGGACCAGTCTTCTTTCGATACAACGAAATTCCCCTTCATATTTTTCCCTCCTTTGTCAAAATGGTTTCACACTTTTCGCTTTCCCGCATATACTTATGTTGGCGTCATCAAAACAAACGCAGCACGGATACTAGGTTTGGTTTATTTTATCCTATGCAAAAATTCAAAATAATTGCCAAATGAATGCGGAAAATAGTGGGAGCGGACAAGCCCGATTGCTTGTTTGCTCTCGCGTTGTGATGCAGCGCCCTGACCTCTAATGAAAACGAGCTCTCCCTTGATCCATGAGGGAACGTGCACAAAGCATGCCTGATGCGACAAAGTTTCTTTATTTGAGAAATAAGGCCGGGAAGCGTCTCGCTTCTTCCATCCCGACTCTTCGCGGTGATAAAAAAGCATGCCTCAGCGCTTGAGGCATGCCTATCGGTTCAACAAGCTGCCGACATAGCGGAGCAATTCGTTGGCCGATGTGGAGTTATATCCGTACTCATCAATCAAGCGGGCGACAACCTCATTAATTTTTTTCAGCTGCTGCTCATCCGGCGTTTTCGTCGATGTTGTAATTTTTACGATATCTTTTAGATCCGCGAACAGCTTTTTCTGAATCGCTTCGCGCAGCCGTTCGTGGGAATTGTAGTCAAACCGCTGCCCTTTGCGCGCATAGGCGGAGATCCGAATCAAAATTTCTTCGCGGAACGCCTTTTTGGCATTTTCGGAAATGCCGATTTGTTCTTCAATGGAGCGCATCAGCTTCTCATCCGGGTTCATTTCCTCACCGGTGAGCGGGTCGCGCAGCTTCGTTTTGTTGCAATACGCTTCGACGTTGTCCAAATAGTTGTCCATCAGCGTTTTCGCCGATTCTTCATACGAATAGACGAACGCCTTTTGCACTTCTTGCTTGGCGATTTCATCATATTCTTTGCGCACGAGTGAGATGAAGTTCAAATACCGTTCACGGTCTTCTTTAGAGATGGATGGGTGCTGATCCAACCCTTCTTTCAGCGAACGAAGCACATCGAGCGCGTTGATCGACGGCACTTCTTTCCGGATGATGCAGGCCGAAATGCGGTTGATGACATAGCGCGGATCGATGCCGCTCATCCCTTCGTCCGGATGTTCTTTTTTCAACTCCTCGACATCGACTTCGTTGAACCCTTCGATCATCTCTCCGTCATACAAGCGCATTTTCTTCAACAAGTCCACATCCGGTCGTTTTGATTCTTTCAGCCGCGTCAAAATCGTAAACATGGCCGCAATGCGCAGCGTGTGCGGGGCAATATGCACGTTAGCGACATCGCTTTCGCGAATCATCTTTTCATAAATGCGCTCTTCTTCCGAGACGCGCAAGTTATATGGAATCGGCATTACGATAATGCGGGAATGGAGCGCTTCGTTCTTTTTGTTGGCGATAAATGACCGGTACTCGGTTTCGTTCGTATGGGCGACGATCAGTTCATCAGCGCTGATCAACGCAAACCGCCCGGCTTTGAAGTTGCCCTCTTGCGTCAGCGACAGCAAATGCCAAAGAAATTTTTCATCGCATTTTAACATTTCCTGAAATTCCATAATGCCGCGGTTCGCCTTGTTCAGCTCGCCGTCAAACCGATATGCCCGCGGGTCGGACTCCGAGCCATACTCAGCGATGGTCGAGAAATCGATGCTTCCCGTCAAGTCAGCAATATCTTGCGACTTCGGATCGGACGGGCTGAACGTCCCGATGCCAACGCGCCGATTTTCCGAAAAGAAAATGCGCTCCACCATCACGTCTTCGATTCGGCCGCCGTATTCTTTCTCCAACCGCATCATATTGAGCGGCGACAGCTCCCCTTCAATGCGAATGCCGTATTCGCGGTAAAAATCGTCGCGCAAATGGTGGGGAATGAGGTGAAGCGGATCTTCATGCATCGGGCACCCTTTGATCGCATAAACGGCGCCGCGGTCCGTTTTCGAATATTCCTCGAGCCCGCGTTTCAAGAGCGTCACTAGCGTTGACTTCCCGCCGCCGACCGGGCCCATCAGCAGCAAAATCCGCTTGCGTACATCCAACCGCTTCGCCGCCGGGTGGAAATATTCTTCAACTAACCGTTCCAGCGCTTCTTCCAGCCCGAACAGATGCTGGCTGAAAAACTTATACCGCTTTCGGCCGTTCACCACCTCAACTCCAGCGTCTTTGATCATATGATAAACGCGCGAATGAGCCGACTGGGCCACCCACGGCTTTTCTTTTAAAATCTCTAAATACTCGGCAAACGTCCCTTCCCATTTCAGCTTCTCTTCTTCTTCCCGATATCGAGCGATTTTTTGCAAAATATCCATAAAGGACCTCCTCACCCTCGGATGTCTAACAGAAAGATTATTACAATTTATGCGAGGATGTCCTGTATCATTCGCCGCAAAAAAATTTTGTCTCCTGACGGCCAAACGCGGTCATTCACATGCTTGGCCATATCCGCTATAATAAAGGGGAAAACGCCTTGAAGGAGGGGCAAACGATGCGCACCTTGCTTGTGCTCGGAGTGATCATTGCTTTCTTAACGGCCATTTTCACCGCCGGCTATGAGGACAAACCCGGCGTGAAATAAAGCCCAAAAAAACGACCTCCGTCGCGAAGGTCGTTTTTTTGTTTTGCGCCTACGACAACCCGTGAAACCGTTGCTGGCGCAGCGCTTCATACACTAAAATGGCCGCCGTATTTGATAAGTTCAGGGAACGGACTTTGTCGTTCATCGGGATGCGAAGGCAGCGATCCATATTGGCCTCGAGCAAGTCTTTTGGCAATCCGGTCGTCTCGCGGCCGAACACAAAGAAAATATCCTTGGTTGTATCGCTAAAGTCAAACGAATCATAATACTGCCGGCCGAATTTCGTAATGAAGTAAAACTCGCCTCCCGGAAACCGGGCAAACAACTCGTCAAGCGAATCGTAATAGGAAAGATTGACATAAGGCCAGTAGTCAAGGCCAGCGCGCTTTAACATTTTATCGTCCGTCGAAAATCCGAGCGGACGGATGAGATGGAGCGCCGTATCCGTCGCCGCGCACGTACGGGCGATGTTCCCGGTGTTGGCTGGAATTTCTGGTTGGTATAGTACAACATGAAGCGGCATGTTCTTCACCTCAACAACATCGTTTATTTGCGATCCATGATATGAAAAAATTTATACCGGATGTTTGGGGTGTAAGCGCTCGAATCTTCGTAGGACCAATAACGCATCCGACTGTTGGTAGTATGGGCGTTCACAAGCGGCATCCCCTCTTGGTCTTTGGCCACTACGATCGCCGAATGGTCAAAGCGCCCGTCCCCTTGAAAATCATAACAAATGACATCGCCTGCCATCAATTGTCCCGGTTCGGAAACTTCCACCGCCTGCAAGCCGATGCGCGACCCGCTTAAGTACCAGCGCAGGGAATGAGCGACGGCCCAGCTGTAGCTCCAGCTCCCGTTTTGGCACCACCACCCCCGCGCCCGATTCGGGTAACCCGTCATAGGCACCCCACCTGCGTACAGGCATTGGGAGACAAAATTGGTGCAATCAACAGGAAAAGACGGGAACGCCGGGTTGTGACGATTCCACCATGTTTCCGCGTACCGCACCGCCTGAGCGCGGTCATATTGATAGGAAAGCCGCTCTCCCCGCCATTGCTCACGCTCCACCCGCGGCGCCTCGACATTCCCTCCCGTCCGGCTGATCCGATCGTCGGCAACCCATTCGCCGTTTACAAACCGCGCGCACCGCTCCTCGACTTGCTCTTCCACATATAAAATGTCTCCTTGTTTCAGCAAAAACTGATGATGGGCCACATACACCAGTTTGGTTTCCCGTTCGACCGTCTGTCGTCCGACGATTTGCCCACGAATCGAACAGCGAACGATTTCCACTCCTCGTTTTTGGCAGAGCTTCTGTTTTCTCGTGATCTCTTCATCCTTTAACCCGTTTCCTGACACAAACGAGCGGGCCCGCTCGTTCAGCCGCTCGCGCAATCGTTGTTTCATGCCGTTCCCCACTTTCGTTTTTGTTACTACCTTATGTGGGGAAGCGGCTGTTCTTTCCCGCTTCTTTGCGGCATCCGTCCCGCCCTTTACCCGTTTCCCTCATCGCTTAGGAGGGCGGGGATTTAAGGGAGCAAGCCGCTTATCAAGCTTGTTTATCAAATAGAAGAGCCTTGTCGCATCAGGATCGTCTTTCAAACTCTCCCCCATTGTTCAAAAGAAACAACCGTTTTTCACCAGCCATCTAGGGGAAGCGGAAGCTCGTTTTCACCAGCCTTCCCGTTACTTTAGGAGGGCGGGGATTTCGTGTAAAATGCTACTATCCCACCAGTTTCTCAATTAGAGAAACCTTGCAGAATCAGCTTTCTTTTCTGACGCTGTCCTCCAACAGTTTCAGCCCTTTTTCAATTTCAGCAAGCACCACCTCATCCGTCTCCGTCCGTCTAGCTTCATCGAGATGCGGTCGCACGCTGGCATCGCCGATTTTTCCGAGCGCCCATGCGGCCGTCCCACGGATGACCGGGCGGCTGTCTTCTTTCAACAGCCGCAACAAATGCGGCACCGCCGTTCGGTCTTTGTAATGGGCAAGCGCCAAGATGGCATTGCGCTGAATCGGTTTTTTTCCGCGCCATGAACCAGCCATGGCGCCGAATTTTTCTTGAAACTCACGATTGCTCATTTGAAGAAGCGGAATCAGCTTCGGTTTGACCGCCTCCGGATCGG
This sequence comes from Geobacillus icigianus, assembly GCF_000750005.1. Classification (GTDB taxonomy): domain Bacteria; phylum Bacillota; class Bacilli; order Bacillales; family Anoxybacillaceae; genus Geobacillus; species Geobacillus icigianus. The sequence continues at coordinate 6,700 of NZ_JPYA01000043.1, forward strand.
GTTCAAATTCCGGATGGAAATGAAAATCTTTCCCTTTGTTTTCCGGACAGACTAACTGGCACGTGTCGCAGCCGTACAACCGGTTGCCGATTTTCTCGCGAAATTCATCGGCCAAAAAGTCTTTTGTTTGTGTTAAAAACGAGATGCACCGTTGCGCGTTTAGCTGCCCTCCTTGCACGAGCGCTCCGGTCGGACACGCATCGATGCATTTCGTACATGTGCCACATCGATTTTCAATCGGCTCATCAGGGGGAAACGGAATGGTTGTGATCATTTCCCCTAAATAGACGTACGAGCCAAATTCCGGCGTAATGATCGAGCAGTTTTTCCCGCTCCAACCGATCCCGGCCCGCTCAGCCACAGCGCGATCGGCCAGCTCTCCAGTATCGACCATCGAACGAACGCGGGCGTGCGGCACTTTGGCAAGCAAAAACTCCTCAAGCTGCCGTAAACGATCCCGCAATACAACATGATAATCTTTGCCCCACGATGCACGGCAAAAAAGGCCGCGCCGCTCCGTCTTTGTCCCCCGCGGCGCCTGCTTCATTTTCGACGGATAAGCGAGCGCAATGGCAATGATTGATTTGGCCTCAGAAAGCAGCAAATCGGGATTCGTTCGTTTTTCAATATCCTTTTCCTCAAATCCGGACTGGTAGCCAAGCTCTTGCTGGCGTCGCAATCGTTCTTTTAGTTCCACAAATGGATCGGCGCTGGCAAATCTAATTTTATCAATACCGATCGTCCGGCTGTACGCAATCAACTCTTGTTTTAAGGCGACAACATCCATTGTTTTCCCTCCTTTCGACTCCTATGATAAAATAAAGCGCGAGGTGATTGACATGAACTATATCGTATCAGAAGAGCTGAAACGGCGTCTCCCTTCCGGAAAGTTCGGAATCATCTGCTACCGGCACATCGAAGTAGGAGATTCGCCCCAAATGCTAAAAGGACGGTTGCAACTGTTTCAGGAATCAATTTATATCGAACTGCAGGAAAAAACGATCCATGACATTCCTGAACTGGCCGAATGGCGTCACGTATTCAAGCAAATCGGGACGGATCCCGCTCGTTATCGCCCATCGAGTGAAAGTCTGTATCGGCGCATTCAAAAGAAGCACTTTCTTCCTTCCATTCATTCAGCAGTGGATGTCAACAATTTCTTTTCACTCTATTATAAGATTCCGCTCGGCATCTACGACCTTGACCGCATACACGGGACCGTGACCGTAACCATCGGTGCTGAACAAGACGAATATGTCGCTTTAAACGGCCGAACGGTCAACTTTGCCAACAAACTTGTCAGCAAAGATGCATACGGTCCATTCGGCAGTCCGATCGTCGATTCGGAACGGACGGCCGTCACTCGTGACACCAAAAACGCCTTACAGATTGTATACTTTCCACCTTCCATCGCCAAAGACGTCGCCCATCGCCAGCTCGAAGCCATGCAAGCGATGTTCACGCAAATCCATGGCGGCGAAGCGGATGTTCAACTGCTTGAATGACATGTTCCTCCCGCTTCGGTGAATCGCAGGCGGGAGGGGATCGCAATAAAAAAACGCAATGCCTCGTTCATCGACGAAACGAAACACTGCGTTGTCCCCAATCTTTCTGCTATGGAACCCATTATACCTCATGATGGCCTATTCGGCAAGAAAAAGCGCAATTTTCGACAAAAACAAGTTTGATAAAATGGCACCAGGTTGCCTGGTGCCATAAGCAGTGACCCGTACGGGATTCGAACCCGTGTTACCGCCGTGAAAGGGCGGTGTCTTAACCACTTGACCAACGGGCCATGCATGGCGGAGAAGGCGGGATTTGAACCCGCGCGCCGCAAAACTGCGACCTAACGGTTTAGCAAACCGTCCCCTTCAGCCACTTGGGTACTTCTCCAGAGAAAATGGCTCCGCAAGTAGGATTCGAACCTACGACCTACCGGTTAACAGCCGGTTGCTCTACCGCTGAGCTATTGCGGAACGATTCAACACCATGTCCGTTTTCCTACGGGCTACCATACCGTTGCTCCATCCGGCAATGGTGGGACAACGGTTCACCGTTATTATAGCGAATCATCCGACAATATGCAATGGGAAATAGTGGGCCTAAGTGGACTTGAACCACCGACCTCACGCTTATCAGGCGTGCGCTCTGACCAGCTGAGCTATAGGCCCATCCAAAAGCGGGTGATGGGAATCGAACCCACGACATCAGCTTGGAAGGCTGAGGTTTTACCACTAAACTACACCCGCACATCGATTTCTTCAACCATTCACCACGCAATTTCGCGCCTCTTCCTCTACCAGCACATTCAAAGAAGCGGAATGCGTCGAGGCTACTCGCAGCCTATTCGGTGAAGCTAAGGCTCGTGGCTGAGGTTTTACCACTAAACTACACCCGCACATCGATTTCTTCAACCATTCACCACGCAATTTCGCGCCTCTTCCTCTACCAGCACATTCAAAGAAGCGGAATGCGTCGAGGCTACTCGCAGTTCATTCGGTGAAACTAAGGCTCGTGGCTGCAATTTTTACCAAGAGCTTACTGGTTTTAGAAAGAAAAAGGGCGACTAGTGGGAATCGAACCCACGCATGCCAGAGCCACAATCTGGTGCGTTAACCACTTCGCCATAGTCGCCATGATGTTGATGCCGGCTGCAGGACTTGAACCCGCAACCTACTGATTACAAGTCAGTTGCTCTACCAATTGAGCTAAGCCGGCATAAATCCATATTATGCAATGCTTATCGTTTTTCCTAATAGTCAACTGGTCGAAAAAAGCGGAACGCTCAAACCGAGTTGATGCCGTCTCATTCTATTTGTGCCAACGGAGCTAAATGAGACGATTATTTATGGCGGAGGAGGAGGGATTCGAACCCCCGCGCGCCTTGCGGCGCCTCTCGGTTTTCAAGACCGACCCCTTCAACCACTTGGGTACTCCTCCAAAAAACAACAATAATGGTGGACCTTGTAGGATTCGAACCTACGACCGGACGGTTATGAGCCGTCTGCTCTAACCAGCTGAGCTAAAGGTCCGATAAGAGTGGCGGTGGAGGGGATCGAACCCCCGACCTCACGGGTATGAACCGTACGCTCTAGCCAGCTGAGCTACACCGCCAAAACGGATGAAAAAGTGGAGCCTATCGGATTCGAACCGATGACCTCCTGCGTGCGGGGCAGGCGCTCTCCCAGCTGAGCTAAGGCCCCAAAATGGTCGGGAAGACAGGATTTGAACCTGCGACCTCACGGACCCGAACCGTGTGCTCTACCAAGCTGAGCTACTTCCCGATAAAACGCGCTCGAGAGGATTCGAACCCCTAACCTTCTGATCCGTAGTCAGATGCTCTATCCAATTGAGCTACGAGCGCAAGTGCCGAGGGCCGGACTCGAACCGGCACGGTAGTCACCTACCCCAGGATTTTAAGTCCTGTGCGTCTGCCAATTCCGCCACCCCGGCGGCAGTGGAGCGGAAGACGGGGTTCGAACCCGCGACCCCCACCTTGGCAAGGTGGTGTTCTACCGCTGAACTACTTCCGCAACATGATGAGCCATGGAGGACTCGAACCTCCGACCCTCTGATTAAAAGTCAGATGCTCTACCTACTGAGCTAATGGCTCATGGTTTGGTATACACCCAAATATTTGACGATGCCCCTTCCTCTACCAGCCGACTCAAAGATGCCGATTGCGTCGGGACAACTCGCAGTTAACTCGAAGATGTATTGCTTGTTACTGAGCGAATGGCTCATGATGGCCCTTAGTGAAGCACACACTTGCATACTCTCAAGCAAAAGAAAAGATGCCGGCTGCAGGACTTGAACCCGCAACCTACTGATTACAAGTCAGTTGCTCTACCAATTGAGCTAAGCCGGCGAATGGTGGCTCGGGACGGAATCGAACCGCCGACACAAGGATTTTCAGTCCTTTGCTCTACCGACTGAGCTACCGAGCCATATGTTATTTTTTAACTCGCTCATTGATTGTTCTATGCCTCTTCCTCTACCAGCTGATTCAAAGATGCTTGATGCGTCGAGGCAACTCGCAGCAAACTCGATGATGCTGATGCTCGTCTCTACCAAGAAAGCAACCAAAATATATAGGGTTGTCATAATTTTTAAACAAAGACGGTCCCGACGGGACTCGAACCCGCGATCTCCTGCGTGACAGGCAGGCATGTTAACCACTACACTACGGGACCTTGTTGGTTGCGGGGGCAGGATTTGAACCTGCGACCTTCGGGTTATGAGCCCGACGAGCTACCGGACTGCTCCACCCCGCGACGATAAAAGATCAGTATCATTGAAATATTTGTTGCCTCTTCCTCTACCAGTTGATTCAAAGATGTTCGATGCGTCGAGGCAACTCGCAGCGTATTCGATGAAGCAAATGCTCGTTGCTCCACCCCGCGACGATAGAAGATGAACTTATTTCAATGATGCGCTGAGTTTTGTTTTGTATGTTTGAAAGTGGTGGAGGATGACGGGATCGAACCGCCGACCCCTTGCTTGTAAGGCAAGTGCTCTCCCAGCTGAGCTAATCCTCCATAAGTATCCGCCTAGCAGCGACCTACTCTTGCAGGGGCGCTGGCCCCAACTACCATCGGCGCTGGAGGGCTTAACTTCCGTGTTCGGGATGGGAACGGGTGTTTCCCCTCCGCTATCACCACTAGGCTATTATCGACACATTTTATTATAAAGAAAGTAAGCAGATTGTCAAGGGCTTTTTCATTCCTTCAAAACTAGATAACCGTCGGAAGAAGCCGCGTTTCGTACTGTCTAGCTCCGGCCGCCATCGGCTCGCGACGCTTCGGTCCTGCTGTGGCGGCATAGCCTCCTCGCAGGCCCTCCAGCGCGTTTCGCCGATCGGCGGGCGGCCTCCGCTTTTCTAGGTTAAGCCCTCGATCGATTAGTATCCGTCAGCTCCACGTGTCGCCACGCTTCCACCTCGGACCTATCGACCTCGTCATCTTCGAGGGATCTTACTCGCCTAACGCGATGGGAAATCTC
>NZ_JPYA01000044.1 GCF_000750005.1 Geobacillus icigianus
CTCGTCACCTTGGTATCAAGGGATGAGAGGCATTTTGTTTGCCTAGTGACTGTCGAACTCGGGTCCACTGTGCTTTCGCTTTTTTATACCTTAAATGTAAACCTAATTATAAATATGGTTTACAAAATAGAAGCCGTTTCGATAAAATAGAAGCAATAATGGGAGAGGAGGGGAAAGATGCACATTCGTTCCTGGATTTGGGCGGCGCTGTTTGCGGCGTTGACGGCCGTGGGCGGAATGATCAAAATTCCGGTGCCGTATGTGCCGTTTACGTTGCAAATCGCTGCGGTGTACTTGGCCGCGTGCTTGCTTGGGCCGAAAATCGGTGCGCTCAGCCAGCTGTTGTACGTGTTGGTCGGATTGGCGGGGGTACCGGTGTTTGCTGAAGGGGGAGGGCTCGGTTACATCTGGAAGCCCACTTTCGGCTATTTGCTTGGATTTATCGCTGGGGCGTACACAAGCGGATGGCTGATCGAACGTTTTCGTTGGACGAAAGGGGGGCAATTGTTTGCCGCCAATCTTGCTGCCTTGGTCGTCGTGTATTTATGCGGGGGCCTTTGGTTGTACGGCGCGATGAAATGGATCGTGGAAAAACCGTTGACCATCGGGCAAACGATTTGGTTTGGCGTGTTGCTTCCGATTCCTGGGGATCTCATTCTTTGTGCGGCCTGTTCGCTTGTCGCTGCGCGTGTTTGGCCTCGCGTTCGGCCGGTCATGACAACAGAGCGGTTAGGGGGATGATCGACGATGGGAACGGCGTTGTTCATAACGGGAACAGGGACTGAAATCGGCAAGTCGGTCGTGACATCATTGATCGCGTTGGCGCTAGAGCGTCTTGGTTGTTCAACTTGCGTGTTCAAGCCGGTCCAAACCGGGATGGCTGACGATGGAATTTCGTTTGCCGAGCAGCATTGGTATCAACAAGTAGTTCAGCTTTCGCGTTTTGAAGGAATGTACCGCATGGAGCCGGCGATGTCCCCGCATTTGGCAGCGGCGCTGACCGGCACTTCTATCGAGGCTGAGCGGATCGCTGAACGGTTGGCAGCGCTGCGGCAACGCTATGATGTCGTGCTTGTTGAAGGAGCGGGGGGACTGGCTGTTCCGTGGTGCGAGCGCGGCGGACGATGGTACATGACGAGCGATTTTGTTCGTGACTATGAGCTGCCGGCGATTCTCGTGTCGCTCTCAAGTCTCGGTGCGATTCACCACGCGGTGACGACGGCGGCGTATGCGGACGCACAACACATTCGTTTGCTCGGTCTTGTGTTCAATCAGTTTCAGGAGCGAGAGATCATCCATCAAAACAATGTCGAAACGATCGCCGCTTTGCTGCAGCTGCCGGTGCTGGCGACGGTGCCGCGCCTGCCGACGGTATCTAGAGCGGAGCTGGAATCTTTAGCGGTCCAATGGATCGAACAAGGAAAGGCGAAACAACTGCTGGAGGTGCTGGGCGTTGGTGTATAGTTATGCGCAATTGGAACAATGGGACAAACAATATGTTTGGCACCCGTTCACGCAAATGAAGCAGTACGTCAACGAGCGGCCGCTCATCATTGAGCGCGGCAAAGGCAGCTATTTATATGATGTGAACGGTCGCCGCTATCTGGATGGGTATGCATCGCTTTGGGTCAATGTCCACGGCCATAACGATCCGGAGCTGAATGCGGCGCTTTCTGAGCAATTGGAGAAGATCGCCCATTCGACATTGCTTGGTTCGGCGAATGTGCCGTCGATTTCGTTGGCCAAACGGCTGCTTGAATATTGGCCGCACATGTCAAAAGTGTTTTATTCCGATACCGGGGCGGCCGCGGTGGAAATTGCCCTCAAAATCGCTTATCAATATTGGAAAAACCTCGATCCGGTTCGGTATGCGACGAAAAACAAGTTTGTCTCATTGAAAGAAGCGTACCATGGCGATACGGTCGGAGCGGTGAGCGTTGGCGGCATGGAGACGTTCCACCGCATTTTCGCACCGCTCCTGTTTGAGCGAATCGAAGTGCCGGCGCCGTATGTGTATCGCATGGAGGAGTACGGAAGCGAACAAGACGTTGTCCGCCATTGTTTGAATGAGTTGGAACGTGTGCTTGCCAGCCAGCACGAACACATTGCCGCCGTTATTGTCGAACCGCTCGTTCAAGGGGCGGCGGGAATCATTGTTCATCCGCGCGGGTTTTTGAAAGGAGTGGAGGCGCTTTGCCACCAATACGGGACGCTCCTTATTTGCGACGAGGTCGCCGTTGGTTTTGGCCGCACCGGAACGATGTTCGCTTGCGAACAAGAAGAGGTCGCCCCCGATCTTGTCTGTCTCGGCAAAGGGATTACCGGGGGATATTTGCCGCTCGCGGCAACGCTCGTCACTGAAGAGGTGTATGCGGCGTTTCTCGGCGATGTGGAGGAAGACAAAACGTTTTACCACGGCCATACATACACGGGGAATCAACTGAGTTGTTCCGTGGCGTTAAAAAATATCGAGCTCATTGAAGCGCGCGGCTTGCTTGACGATGTGCAGCGAAAAGCGCGCCGCCTAGCTGGTTGGCTTGAGCGGCTGTATGACATCCCGATCGTTGGCGACATTCGGCAAAAAGGGTTGATGTGCGGTATTGAAATCGTGAAAAACCGACGAACGAAAGAAGTGTTTCCGCGCGCCGCGATGTTGGAACATCGGATCATTCTTGAGGCGCGCCGAAGAGGGCTTGTCATTCGCCCGCTCGGCCCGGTGTTGACATTCATTCCGGTTCTGGCGATGAGCGAAGCGGAAATGGAGGAGGCGGTGCGCATTTTGTATGATTCGATCGTCTGTTTGTACGAGCAAGCGCGGGCGGAGCTTGGCTGAGCGGGCGTCGGGTGGGATCCGGACGGCCTGGCATGGCGCCGCTAGGCTGAACGACTTTTCCCTTCGCTGACTCATTTCGCTTATTTGGTTTCCCTCCGTTTGCGCTCGTTTTCGAATGCATGAGGATGTCCGAAAAAGGCTAGGACATCCTCTTCGGTTATATATACGTGCTGACTGCTTCGGCCCCACGATATGTGGTGCCTATCTCAAAGGCGGACAACCTTTTGGGGCAGCCCGATGGAAGGGGGCATGACGCAGCACTATTTTGCCAACCGCCCCGGCAGTGTCGCTCCTGCGTTTCCTCTGTTCACTCAGCGAACGGGGGAAACAGCGGTTTTTCACCTGCCCCCTAGCAGGTTGGTGAAAACCTCTGTTTGCCTTGATCGGCGATGGAACGCGTGAACATAGAGGCTGATGCAACAAGGTTTTGCAAATGGAACATTGTAAAGCCATAAACAAGATGAAATCGCCTGCCTCCTAGGTACTAGCCTAGGCAGCGGGCGATTTTCCTGCATACAGTGGGACTAAAGCGAGTGAAAGGAGGAAGGCGAATGAGTCATTTTCAGGTGGCCGATGAGCGCATTTGGCGTCCGTGGTGGTTTTGGCGGCCGTATGGGTTCCCGTTTTTTGGCGCTCCTTTTTTTAGTGGGTTTTTAGGGGGCCTGCTTGGCAGCGCGTTGTTCCCGCCGTTTTTCTATCCGTATTGGTATGGCCCGATTTGGTGGTAAGAAAATGAAAAGGGGTGGGCGGACGGCCCACCCGCTTTTTTGTTCGGTACATATGAATAAAGTAAAGCCTTCCATTCCGTAATGAAAGGAGAGGAACACGATGCCGTTTCCAGGCTTGCTGTTTGGCGCCCCATTTGTCGGCGGATTTCTGGGCGGTCTGCTCGGCGGCGCCTTGGCTCCGCGCCCGTTTTACCCGTACCCGCCTTATCCTCCGTATCCCGGCTGGTGGTATTAAGCAAACGATGCCAGAGGGGGTGTCCCAAAATGATCGGGACACCCTCTCTCATCGCCAGATAAGTAGCCGCTTCTTTGTCACGCTTTGTGTCTTTCTTGAGGGGAGATCGCTGTTGGCGCCCCTAGTTGTCGCTAGTTATCACCGCTGAAAGTCACATGGCGTTGGCGAGGTGTGCGGTGAAACAGGGGCCATCTGCTCGCTTGCGGCGCGGGCGTTTTTGTTCGCGAACTCGGGCGGCGCCTGCCGGCTTGGAAGCGGGGCTGTGAACGGTTCGCGGCGGTCGGGAAGGTTACTCAATAATGCCGGTGTCACGGATGCGGACGTCGGCGGTGACATGGACGGGCAAATCGCGATATCGGCGATAGAAATCGCGGTAACGGAATCGGCGGTAGTGGCTTTTGGCCCATTCTCCGATTCCTATAGGATCGATCTGTTGTTGCTGAAAACGTTTGATCAGCTCGCTTGTTTTCTTTTTGATTTCCTTCTCAAATTGCCGTTCAATGAGCGGACGGATCGATGGCGAAAAAGGCGTTGGTTTGTATTCCCGGACCACTCCTTCAAGAGACAAATGAATGTGGACATGTGGTTGGGTTTGAGAACCGGAAAACGAAATGTTGCGGCTGGTAGCAATATTTTTAATAGAGATGTACAAGTTGTGATCGATGCGTAACGTATGTGTCCCTTCCGTATAAGCATCGGTTAAAATTTTGAAAAAAAACAAATCGTTTCGCTGGATGTAATCGACAACTCGATCGCCCCGAAATAGAGCGATTCCCTGAATATAAACATTTTTCCCCGCTCGGCGAATGTAAGGCAAAAAAGGGTCTTGGCCGTCAGCGTAGTAGGCTTTCAAGAATAAATGCAAATTTGTCTTTGGAATGTCACGCTGTTCAATATTATGTTTCAGCAAATTCGACAAGTAGATTGCGTTCCCTTGCCGCCCGTAATGCCCTTTCAACAGCCGTTCTGCTGTTCCGTCAACCACTGCTAAGTAAAGTCCCGTTCCGATACTTGCGTCTCGATGAAAATGATCAACAAAAGGAAAAATTCCTTTTTCTGCCAACCGCTTTCCATACAATAGGATTTCAATGCTGCCGTTGACTAACGGTTCGGAAGCTTGGTGCTGGAGCTCTTCCAACAGATCATTGACACTGATCGACACGCTAGTGAGTGTTTTATTGGTAGTTTCCTCTTTCTTATAAATTGGAATGAGAACGGTGCCTCTAATCTTGCTGGCACCAGCGTCGTCCAATCCGATGGCGCTTTCGATGCTAATGTCATCTAAAATTTCTTTGCGCAGGCAGCCAGAGAGAAGGGCAGCCACTAGAGCGATCCAAAGCAGCGCTGTTCGCTTCATTGTGCATCTCTCCTTTTGGTGCGAACATAAGTGAGTATCGCCAAAAACGGTATCCATGCATAAAGAAAATAAAATCCTACTTTGCTTATAACTTCGTTGATCGTATTTACTCCGGTTCGATCTTGAACGGCAATAATAGCGGCGAAACAAATACAGGTGATTACAAGCAGCGCGTATTTTTGTTGGATTGGGAAAATGTGTGTACACAAGCGCGAAGAGCACCATAATCCTAAGCAAACGTTAGGCAAAATGACAAGCAGCCAGTTGGCGATGCCGATATACTCGAACCGTTCGATAAAAGGCATTTCGACCATTTTCCACATCGTTAGTGTCGCCCACACTTGGCGCTGCAGCTGTTTTTCGCTAAAATACGCCAAAGTCAGCACGGTCAGTAGCGTGTAAAACAGGGTAGTTGACAGCAAAGCAGCATGTCCCCATTTGCTGGATTGTTGCCCGTTTTTTAAAAAAGGATAAAAGAGCAGTATTGTTTCATAGCCCAGCATCGTTAAGGTCATTTCTTTGGCCGCTTTAAGTATCGAGGGCAAAGGATGATCCAGCACCGGGAGAAGCTGACGGAAATTGGTGTACTCCAACACAGATCCAAAGGTAAAAAGCAAATAAAACGGAATAATGAGACAAAAAAAGCAGACGCCCACGACGACGCGGAACCCGTTGCGCGTGATATATAAGCATAGAAGTAAAAAGGCTAGCGCAAATTCCCATGTTCGCAAATCCGGAAACATCCACACTTGGATCACTTCGATGTACGTTCGCAGTACGACGAAAGACATCGAAGCGAAATAGATGGTCAAAGCCAATAACAAGACATTGCCAAGCCATCGGCCAAATAATTGATGGTGCAGATGGATGAAATCACCGTTGGCTTTTTGTAATATCCAATACATTAATGCTAAAATTAAATGCCCTCCGGCGCCGGCGACTAAGACAGAAATCCATGCATCATGGCCGGCAGTTTGAGCAATAATCCGTTGGAAACCAAGGACGCCCACCCCGATTTGCATGGACATAATAATATAAAAAACCATAAATGGGGAAATTTTTGATCGTTCTGTGATCAATGACATCTGCCCTCCTCCAGTTTTGATCTATTCATCTATGTTCTCTATATCTCGTTTCGCTTTGGCTTTGTCGCTATTAAAGCGAAGCGGTTGTTTTGGGCGCAATGAAAGGGGTCTTTTTGCTTGCTCGGAAAACGGGAGACGAATGAACGCATCTTTCCAATCACCCCAACGTGGCGGAAACAAAGGAGAAAGAAACGGTCGCCCCAGAGAAGTCAAGGATAAAAGATGCGTCATCAAAATGCAAAAGCAAAACGCTACCCCGAGCAGCCCCCACATTTCTGCAAACAGCAAAAATGGAAAGCGAAGCAAACGAATGGTGTTGCCCATTTTATATACGGGAGTGGTAAAGGAAGCCAAGGCCGCCAAGGCGACTAAGATGAGCAGGACGTTGCTCGTCAACCCCGCTTCCACGGAAGCAGTCCCGATGACGATCCCGCCGACGATCCCGATCGTTTGGCCGACTTTGGTCGGCAGTCGAGCTCCCGCTTCGCGAAGCAACTCAATCGTCAACTCAAGAAACAGCACTTCGATAATCGGAGGAAATGGAATTTCCTTTCGGGACGTGATTAGAGTGCCAAGCAAATCTTTTGGAATGAGTTCATAATGATAATTTAAGGTCGCTACGTAAATCGGTGTAATCAAAATAGAAAAAGCGACAGAAAACAGACGAATCAGACGAAAAAAAGAAGCGATAATCCAGTTTGAAAAATAATCTTCAAAAGAAGAAAAAAATTCAACCAAAGTTGTAGGACCGATGAGTGCATGTGGCGAACCGTCCACCATCACGGCCACTTTTCCTTCAGCGAGCACGGCTGCTACGCGGTCCGGGCGCTCGGTATCAAGCAGTTGAGGAAATAATGAATGCCGGTTGTCGCAAATGATTTGAACAATATATGAACTGTCAATGACCTCGTCGAATTCTATGGTCTGAATACGTTGTATAACCGTTTGCACATTTTCTGGATCAGCGATGCCATCCACATATACAACAGCTAATTTCGTCTGAGAGAGCGAGCCGACCCGGAATAAATTGACGGTTAATCGCTCGCTCGGAATGCGTTTGCGCACCAAATGCAAATTTGTTTCCAACGATTCGATAAATGATTCTTTCGGACCTACGACGCTGAATTCTACCTCAGGAATCGTCAATGTCCGCTCGATTTTCTTTTGCGCTTTGACTAAGAGAACGAGATCGTCTTGTTCGATCAGCTGAATGGCTAAATAGCCCTCAAGCAATTTTTGCTGGACGTCGCGAGGAGCGGAAGAAAGGTGTGCGTCTTCCAAAGGTAGAACATCGGCGAGATGCTGCAACGAAGTAAAAGGATAATGAATCAAATAAGGATATAAATATTTGACCATCATATCGATATCAACCAATGACTCGATATAAAATACTGATACGCTCTGTCCCGATGACTGGTTTTGGTACACCTTAGTTTGAAAATCGCGCGAGCGCTTCAATAACGTCAAGATCTTGCATATCGATTCGGTTGGTGAGGCCATCTTCCTTTCCCCCTTTGCCTAGAAGGCTGGTGAAAAACCGCTGATTTCCTTCATCAATGGGAGAATGAGCGAAAAGCAGGCCCGATACAACAAGGGTTTTTCTAATTGAGAAATAACATTGTAAATCCGTATCCACGAGTAAATCACCAGCGTTCTAGGAGGTTGGTCATTTTTTGATACAGCTATGCAATGTCATTTTTAATTAGAAAAACCTTGTCGCCTTGATCCTGTTTTTCATGTGTTCTCCTTGATGAAGCGAATGAGCGTTTTTTTGACCGACCTTCTATATAAGTTGAAATTTTGTTTTACATCCCACTGATTCCTCTCATATCAACTTGTATTTAGATGAAACCCTTAACAAAAAATGAAAATTCTTTATTACAACTTATATAGCCATGAAAAAATTTACGTCTTCATCCACCAACAGGTGCAAAGACAGCGACTAACGGAAACGTTCGCTATACCACACTTGGCGGCCCATCATGTTCTAGTCGAATGCCCTTCATCTTTCATAAAGTACAGATAGACGGAGGGCAAGCGATTGGTGAAGAGAAGACCATGTTGGACAAAACAGGGATGTCTTGACCATGCTTGAACATCCCTGTTTCATTTGTTATTGCTTTGTATGGGACGAATGCGGCAGCTGGCTCTGATATCCTTGAAACTGCTGGTACGTTTGCTGAAGCTTTTGGGCATCGGCCGCTTCGAGCTTGTACCACCCTTTTTTAAACATGAGTTCGTACAGCTCGCGTTGACAGTTTTGCGTTTCCGTAAAAATATTCATCATATCCTGATATAATGCTTGATGGCTTGCTTCATGCAAAAAGACGCTGTACGACAAGGTCATGTATTTTTCCGTCGCGAGCATATCGTTTAAAAAATCCCGCTCGTTCATTTGCGGCGTTTTCGGAACGGGCGTTTCCGGATTTTGCACTTGTTTCGTGTTCATTCGTTCTGCCTCCTTTCACATCACCGGTGGCTGCGGCGGATTTTGCAAGTGGCGCAATATCATGTCATAATGGCGTTCGTGCATTTGCCCGGCGCGCTCGATCGCCTGCGCCACTTCAGGATCGCGGCATTGCGCGGCGAAAAAGTGCGCTTTTTTCGCCGCCAGCAAGTTCCATGACATCATGTCGGCAAAATACATCGCGTCTTTTGTTGACACCATCTGCGGCGGTGCGGGCATCGCCGCCTGTGGATTCATTTGCGGCTGTTGCTGCATCTTCGTTTCGCTCCTTTCTCCTTCATTCGCTTTTTAGCGTGTCCGGTGTGTGGAAAATTATGCACATATAAAACATGAATGGCGAAGAAAAAACATATTCAATTGGTCGGAAACGTGGTACAATAATGATGGTGAATGCGTTTCCATACAAGGGGGCTTGCAATGGTGGAGCAGCTGATGCGAGATATGTTCTTGTTTCTGTCCAAAAATAAAACGTTGACGAAGCTGGCGAAGCGATACGGCCTCCGCTTCGGCGCTTCCAGATTTGTCGCCGGCGAGACGATCGACGAAGCGGTGCGTGTCATCCGCCAGTTGAACGAAAAAGGCTTGGCGGTGACGGTCGATTATTTAGGCGAGTTTGTCGACAATGAGCGGGAAGCGAATGAGATGGCGCGCCATTGCTTGGAAGCGATCGAGGCGATCAGCCGGGAGAAGCTGAATTCGCAGCTGTCGTTGAAAATGACCTCGATGGGGCTGGATATTTCCGATGAGCTCGTGATGCGCAACATGCGCCGCATTTTGGACGCAGCGAAAGAGCGCGGCGTGTTTGTGACGATTGACATGGAAGATTATTCGCGCTGCCAGAAGACGCTCGACATTTTTAAAACGTTGAAAAAAGAATACGACAACGTCGGCACGGTGCTGCAGGCGTATTTGTATCGGACGGAACAAGACATTGAAGATTTAAAGCCGTACCGCCCGAACTTGCGGCTTGTCAAAGGGGCGTACAAAGAACCGCCCGAGGTGGCGTTTCCAGACAAAAAGGATGTGGATGAGAATTTTAAAAAGATCATCAAGCAACATTTGCTTAACGGTAACTATACGGCGGTGGCGACGCATGACGATGCCATCATCGAATATACGAAACAGCTCGTCAAGGAATACAACATTCCAAACAGCCAATTTGAGTTTCAAATGTTGTATGGCATCCGCCCCGAGCGACAAATCGAGCTGGCGCGCGAAGGATATACGATGCGCGTCTACGTTCCGTACGGCACGGACTGGTACGGCTACTTTATGCGCCGGCTGGCTGAGCGGCCGGCCAACGTGGCGTTTGTCATCAAAGGAATCATCCGCAAATAAGAGAGGCTGGCGCATCGGCGTCAGCCTTCTTGCATGTTGTGCTTTTTGTACTGCTGGTTTTGGCTTGTCCGTTTGCCCCCGCCATCCGCTTCTACGGTCGGACCGGCGTTGCCTTTGACGCTCGCGGCGCTGACCCCGCGTTCGGACGGGTTCTTTTTCAAGCGGGCCATCGCGGTTCACCTCCTCGTTCTTAGTATGAGCCAGCTGTTTGCGGACGATGTGAGAAAAATGTGCGGCAAATAGGTTGCGAAAATTACTAACATACTATATATTTAGTTATAGATAGCGGTTTCAACGATATTTTTTTTCACAAAAAATGAATGACGATTCATTCAATGGTGTAAGGGGGAAGCGAAATGGCAAAACGCATTCGGCGCGCCGCGGTGCTAGGGTCCGGCGTCATGGGGGCCGGCATTGCCGCCCATTTGGCGAACGTCGGCATTCCGACGTTGCTGCTGGACATCGTGCCGCGCGAGTTGACGAAAGAGGAAGAGGCAAAAGGTTGGACGCTCGAGCATAAACAAGTGCGCAACCGCCTCGTTAATCAGGCGCTCGAGCGGCTGCTCAAGCAAAAACCGGCGCCGCTCATGTCCAAAGACAACATCGCTTTAATTGAAACGGGCAACTTCGAGGATGACTTCCACCGGCTCGCGGAAGTCGATTGGATCATTGAAGCGGTCGTGGAAAAGCTGGAAGTGAAAAAAGAAGTCTTCGCCCGTGTGGACGAGGTGCGGACGCCGGGGACGATCGTCAGCTCGAACACGTCCGGCATCTCGATCGCCGCGATGGCCGAAGGGCGCTCGGAAGACTTCCAAAAACACTTTTTAGGCACGCATTTCTTCAACCCGCCGCGCTATTTGAAGCTGCTGGAGATCATCCCGACGGAGCATACCGATCCGGCTGTGGTCGCCTATATGAAATCGTTCGGCGAAGACGTGCTCGGCAAAGGCGTCGTGCTGGCGAAAGATACGCCGAACTTCATCGCCAACCGGATCGGCACGTACGGACTGCTTGTTACCGTCCGCGAGATGATGCAAGGGGGCTACAGCGTCGGTGAAGTCGATTCGGTCACCGGGCCGCTCATCGGCCGGCCGAAAAGCGCGACGTTCCGCACGCTTGATGTCGTCGGGCTCGATACGTTTGTCCATGTCGCCAACAACGTATATGAAAACGTCGAAGGGGAAGAAAAAGAGGCGTTCCGCGTGCCGGAGTTGATGAAAACGATGCTTGACAACGGCTGGCTCGGCAGCAAATCCGGACAAGGCTTTTTCCTCAAGCAAGGAAAAGACATTCTCGAGCTGAACTACGTCACGATGCAGTACGAGCCGCGCAAAAAGCTGGTCACTCCGGCGGTGGAGATGGCGAAGCAGGCGAAAGGAACGGCCGCCAAGCTGCAAGCGCTCGTCTATGACGACGGCGACCGCGCCGGCACGCTTCTATGGAACATCATCGCGCCGACGCTTCTATATACGGCCGGGCTTGTCGGGGAGATCGCCGACGACATCGTCGCGATCGACCGGGCGATGAAGTGGGGGTTCGGCTGGGAGCAAGGTCCGTTTGAGCTATGGGATGCGATCGGCCTTGAAAAATCGGTGCGCAAAATGCAGGCGGAAGGGCGCGACATCCCGGCGTGGATTACGGACATGCTCGCCGACGGAGCGACCTCGTTCTATCAAACGAAAAACGGCCAGCTGTTCTATTATGCGCCGGGCGGATATAAAACAGTAGAAGAAAGCGAAAAAGTCATCCACATCCGCCGGCTGAAAGAAACGCGCGGGGTCATCAAGAAAAACGCCGGCGCAAGCCTCATCGACCTCGGCGATGACGTGGCGCTTTTGGAGTTCCATTCGCCGAACAACGCGATCGGCGCGGACATCGTTTTCATGATCAACGAGGCGCTTGAGGAAGTGAACCGCAATTACAAAGGATTGGTCATCGGCAACCAAGGGAAAAACTTCTGCGTTGGCGCGAACTTGGCGATGATGCTCATGGAAGCGCAAGACGAAAACTTTTTTGAATTGGAACTTGCCGTTCGCCAGTTCCAGCAAGCGCTTCTTCGCATGAAATACAATCCGAAACCGGTCGTCGTCGCGCCGTTTGCCATGACGCTCGGCGGCGGGGCGGAAGTGAGCTTGGCGGCTTCGCGCATCCAAGCGGCGGCGGAAACATACCTCGGGCTCGTTGAAGTCGGCGTCGGCTTGATTCCGGGCGGCGGTGGCAACAAGGAGCTGTACATCAAACGGTTGAACAGCCTGCCGCGCGGCGTGGACGTCGACTACGTCAAGATTGCGGCTGGCGTGTTTGAAACGATCGCCATGGCGAAAGTGTCAACATCAGCGGCAGAAGCGCGCGAACTTGGCTTCTTGAATCACCGCGACGGCATTACGATGAACGGCGACCATCTTTTGCATGAAGCGAAACAGGCTGTGCTCTCGCTGTATGAGGAAGGATACCGGCCGCCTGTAAGGAAGAAAGTGCCGGTGGCCGGCGAAAGCGGCTATGCGGCCATGCTGCTGGGCGCGCAGTCGATGTTCCATTCCGGCTACATCAGCGAGCACGATTTGAAAATCGCGAAAAAGTTGGCGTACGTCCTAGCGGGCGGCAACGTGCCGTACGGAACGGAAGTCGATGAGCAATATTTGCTCGATTTGGAGCGCGAGGCGTTTTTGAGCCTGATCGGCGAACTGAAGACGCAAGCGCGCATGCAGCATATGCTTGTGAAAGGAAAACCGCTCCGCAACTAAGGCGGGGACGATCAAGGGGGGATCGGCGTGAGAGAAGCGGTCATTGTCGCAGGAGCGCGGACACCGGTCGGCAAAGCGAAAAAAGGAACGCTCGCCCATGTGCGGCCGGACGATTTAGGGGCGCTCGTCGTCAAAGAGACGTTGAAACGGGCAGGAAATTATGAAGGAAACATCGATGATCTCATTATCGGCTGCGCCATGCCGGAGGCGGAGCAAGGCTTGAACATCGCCCGCAACATCGGCGCGCTCGCCGGGCTGCCGTATACGGTGCCGGCGATCACGATCAACCGGTATTGCTCGTCCGGCTTGCAGGCGATCGCCTACGCGGCGGAACGGGTCATGCTCGGCCATTCCGACACGGTCATCGCCGGCGGGGTCGAATCGATGAGCATGGTGCCGATGATGGGCCATGTCGTCCGCCCCAATGCCCGCTTGGCGGAAGAAGCGCCCGAATATTACATGTCAATGGGGCACACGGCTGAGCAAGTGGCGAAAAAATACGGCGTGAGCCGCGAAGATCAAGACGCGTTCGCGGTGCGCAGCCATCAGCGCGCCGCCAAGGCGATTGCGGAAGGCAAGTTCAACGAGGAAATCGTGCCGGTGGAAGTGGTGGTGCGCAAAGTCGAAAACAACAAACTCGTCGAAGAAACCGTCGTCTTTGCGCAAGATGAGGGCGTGCGTCCGGACACGAACATGGAGACGCTCGCAAAACTGCGTCCGGCGTTTGCGGTCAACGGCACGGTCACGGCCGGCAACGCGTCGCAAATGAGCGACGGGGCGGCGGCAGTGATGGTGATGGACCGTGAAAAAGTGGAGTCGCTCGGCTTGAAGCCGCTCGGCAAGTTCCGGTCCTTTGCGGTCGCCGGCGTGCCGCCGGAAGTGATGGGCATCGGCCCGATCGCCGCGGTGCCGAAAGCGTTGAAGCTTGCGGGCTTGGAACTGTCTGACATCGGCTTGATCGAGTTGAACGAAGCGTTCGCCTCGCAATCGATCCAAGTCATCCGCGAACTTGGGTTGGATGAGGACATCGTCAACGTCAACGGCGGGGCGATTGCGCTCGGCCACCCGCTCGGCTGCACGGGCGCGAAGCTGACGTTGTCTTTGCTTTACGAAATGCGGCGCCGCAACGTGCAGTTCGGCATCGTCACGATGTGCATCGGCGGCGGCATGGGCGCAGCCGGCGTGTTTGAACTGCTGTAGCGGACGGGTGGCCGTGGCCCGAAGGAGCGGCCCGGCTGCAAGGAACGTCCATTTCCCGGGCGGCGTTGCCGCCCGGATCATCAATCATCTTTTGAGGGAGGAAATGAACGATGGCCAAAACAATCGAAGAAGCGATCAAAGGCGGCAGCTTTCTAATTGAAGACATTCCGGCGGAGCGCGTGTTTACGCCCGAAGATTTCACCGACGAACATCAAATGATCGCCAAAACGACGGAAGAGTATGTCAACAACGAGGTGCTTCCGCAGCTTGAACATCTGGAAAATCACGAGTTTGACCGCTCGGTGAAGCTGCTCCGCAAAGCGGGCGAGCTCGGCCTGTTGAGCGCGGACATTCCGGAAGAGTACGGCGGCTTGGGCTTAGATAAGGTCAGCTCGGCCATCATTGCCGAAAAAATGGCGCCGGCCGGCGGCTTTGCGATTTCGCACGGGGCGCACGTCGGGATCGGTTCGCTGCCGATCGTGTTGTTTGGCACGGAAGAACAAAAACAAAAATACTTGCCGTATTTGGCGACCGGCGAAAAAATCGCCGCTTATGCCTTGACGGAGCCGGGCTCGGGTTCGGACGCCCTCGGCGCGAAAACGACAGCGAAGCTCAATGCGGAAGGCACACATTACATTTTAAACGGCGAAAAACAATGGATCACGAACTCCGGATTCGCCGATGTGTTTGTCGTCTATGCGAAAGTCGACGGCCAACATTTTACAGCCTTCATCGTTGAGCGCGATTTCCCGGGCGTTTCAACCGGTCCGGAAGAGAAGAAAATGGGGATCAAAAGCTCATCGACGCGGACGCTCATTTTGCAAGACGTACCGGTGCCGAAAGAAAACGTGCTCGGCGAAATCGGCAAAGGCCATGTCATCGCCTTTAACATTTTGAACATCGGCCGCTACAAGCTCGGGTTGGGGGCGGTCGGCGGCGCGAAGAGGGCGTTTGAGATCACGGTCAAATACGCCAATCAGCGCCAACAATTCAAACGTCCGATTTCGCAGTTTACGCTGACGCAGGAAAAATTGGCGACGATGGCGTCGCGCCTGTATGCCGCCGAAAGCTCGGTCTACCGCACGGTCGGCTTGTTCGATGAGCGGATGGGCTTGCTTGATGCCGAAAAAGCGAAAGATGGCAAAGAAGTGGCCAAATCGATCGCCGAATACGCGATCGAATGCTCACTGAACAAGTTTTTTGCCACGGAAGTGCTCGATTACATCGTCGATGAAGGCGTGCAAATCCATGGCGGCTACGGCTTTATGCAAGAATACGAAATCGAGCGCGCCTACCGCGACTCGCGCATCAACCGCATTTTTGAAGGAACGAACGAAATCAACCGCCTGCTCGTGCCGGGCATGTACTTGAAAAAAGCGGTAAAAGGCGAGCTGCCGCTGTTCCAAAAAGCGCAGCAGCTGCAGGAAGAGCTCATGATGATGGCCGCTGAAGAGCCGGGTTCGGGCGCGCTGGAACAAGAGAAATACTTGGTGCGCCAAGCGAAAAAAGTTGCCTTGATGGTCGCCGGCTTGGCGGCGCAAAAATACGGCCAGCGCATTGAAGAAGAGCAAGAAGTGCTCGTCAACATCGCTGACATCGTTTCGAACGTTTACGCGATGGAATCGGCGCTCTTGCGCACGGAAAAAGCGATTCAAGCGAGCGGTGAGGAGAAAAACAAACAAAAAGTGCTGTACACGCAAATTTTCTGCCAAGAGGCGTTCAATGAAATTGAAGCCCATGCGAAAGAGACGCTCGTCGCTGTGGAGCAAGGTGACACGCTGCGGATGATGCTCGCCGCGCTCCGCCGGCTGACGCGCCATACGCCGATCAACGTGATCGCGAAAAAACGTGAAACGGCCGCTGCGCTCATTGAAGCGGAACGATATGTTGTGTGAGCGTTGAAGCGGCGCGGTAAGTTGTGTGATAATGAGAAGTACCAGGTCCGACCTGGTACTTCTTGTCGTTTCGAGGAAACTGCAGGCAGAAGCGGACGGTTCGCTGCCTTTGGCCGCTTGTTCTCGCTGTTGGGAACGGGCGCCGCCAAACATCGGATCATCCGAGCGAATTCAGCGGAAAGGGGGAGGACGATGACGCTCACGCTCTATTGGTATCCAAAGTGCGGAACGTGCCGGAAGGCGAAAAAATGGTTGGATGACCACGGCATTGAGGTGCAAACGGTGCATTTGGTCGACGAGCCGCTGACGAAAGAGCAGCTCGCCGACCTGCATCGGAAAAGCGGGCTGCCGCTGAAAACATTTTTTAATACAAGCGGGTTGAAATACCGCGAGCTCGGATTAAAGGACAAGCTTGACGGCGCATCGGAAGACGAGATGCTCAATTGGCTCGCTTCGGACGGAATGCTGGTGAAGCGGCCGATTTTGACGGATGGCGAGCGGGTGATCGTCGGGTTTCGCGAGTCGGCGTATGAATCGTTTTTTGGACAGGCGCCGGCCGTGAATCGGTAATGAGTTCGCCATCCGGGCACGGCGGAACGGCAACAGTGAAAGGGGCAAACGGGGGTTGTTCCGCCGGTTCGGGCGGCCGGCGTAGACAACGGTTTTCGACAGGGCGGGTGCGAAGCCCAAAAATTTTTCGCCGGCCGAACAGACAGACGGTGAGTTTTCGCGGAAAATCGGTTATGATGAAGAGGAGCACACTTTTTTGTCGCAATGGAGGGATTCGATGAACACGCCAAAGGAACTTCGCTATACGAAAGAGCATGAGTGGGTGCGCGTCGAAGGCGAACACGTGCGCATCGGCATTACGGATTACGCGCAATCCGAGTTGGGGGATATCGTCTTTGTCGAACTGCCGGAAGTGGGCGCGCAGCTGAAAGCGAACGAGCCGTTCGGCAGCGTTGAGTCGGTGAAAACCGTCTCGGAGCTGTACGCGCCGGTCAGCGGAACGGTCGTCGAAGTAAACGAGGCGCTCAACGATCATCCGGAGTATGTCAACGAATCGCCGTACGAGAAAGCGTGGATGATCGTCGTGAAACCGAGCGACACCCGTGAGATTGACCAATTATTGACAGCGGAACAATATGAAGCGATGGTGACGGAAGGATAAACATGGCCGTCATTTTCGGCTCAATTCGGGCACCCTATACATATGGAAGAAATGAAACAAGGGGGTGCGAAAGATGGCGCTGCAATCGGCGCGCATCGATGTGACCGATCGGGTAATCGGCAAATGGAACGGCCGCACGCTTGATTTGTATGCGGAAGGGGAGCTGATCGGCCATGTTCCGCTTCCGGAGACCGTTCCGTTAAAAAGCGGCTATACAGTGCAAAATGGAAAAGTTTACAAAGACGTGACCGCTACCGTTGAGCCGGGGCAAAAATATGTCGACTGCGACGGGGAAGCGGGCTGGTGTTGAAAGGCAACGGTGGATGGCCGTTGCTTTTTTTCAACCTTTGGCTCGCATCGATCATACAATAGAGCACAACATTGGTGGAGTTAGGTGGGGCGGATATGCGACAAGTGGAAAAGGTGATCATCGTCGAGGGGAGATCGGATAAACAAAAGGTGGCGGCGGTGTTGAATGAACCGGTCGTGATCGTGTGTACGAACGGGACGATCAGCGATGCCCGCTTGGAAGAGTTGGCCGACGAGTTCGAAGGCCAAGATGTATACGTGCTTGCCGACGCCGATGAGGCGGGGGAGAAGCTGCGCCGCCAGTTTCGCCGCATGTTTCCCGAAGCCGAACATATTTATATTGACCGGGCGTACCGGGAAGTGGCGGCCGCTCCGCTTTGGCATTTGGCGCAAGTGTTGCTGCGCGCCGATTTTGAGGTGCGAATGGAATGGTTGATGAAGGGGGGAAGCGGGTGAACGCGATCGATCGCAATGAGCTCAGAAAAACGATCGAGAACGAGCCGCTTTTGGCGCTGTATTTGTATACCCCGCTGTGCGGCACATGTCAATTGGCGCGGCGGATGCTCGTGATTATCGAGCAGCTATTCCCGACGTTGCCGTTTTACGAAACGGATATCAACTATATTCCTGAGCAGGCTGTGGAGTGGCAAATTTCCAGCGTTCCATGCTTGCTTCTTTTTGTTGACGGAGCGATGGCCGACAAATGGTATGCGTTCCCTTCCGTCACCGATTTGTATGAGCAACTGCAAGCCCGGCTGCCGCGTTGACTGTCCCCCTTTTTTTGACTCCGTTTGACACATTTCTTGGGAAATGACAAAAACGGCGTCCGTTCGTCAACAGGCTGTCGAGATTTTTGTAAAGGATTCTTGCCCCCACATATGGAAATAGAGAACAAAGGACATGGGGGTGATGGTCAATGGAAGTGCGTGAGTTTGTGGAACGGTTCATCGAGCGGATGCAAATGTTGCGTCATTTGTTGCCGATTTTGCCGGACGAGCAGTTATGCGTTCGGTTTGAAAGCGACGGGGAGGCCGCTTCCGTCTTGCTTGGCAAAGAGCCGGCCATCGTTGAGTGCGAGAACGATGAACGAAACACGTTGACGGTGCGCGGTTCGAAGGAAGCGCTCGCCTCCTTGCTGAGCGGTGAGCTGAAGCTGCAGCAGCTCGTCCGGCTGCAAGAAGTGCACGTATCGGGAAGCTTCCGCCATTTATTGCTGCTGGAGTCGCTCCTCCATTTGGCCAAGCCGTATCGGCATGTTGGATAAAAAATAGGTTGACACGATTCGACATCCAATGATACAATCACATTCGTAACCAAATTGAATACATTTGCGTTGTGCTCTTATCAAGAGAGGTGGAGGGATGTGCCCAATGAAGCCCGGCAACCGTCAGCGCTTGCGCTGAAATGGTGCCAATTCACACAAAGCAGCCTGCTTTGAGAGATAAGAGACGGAATGGTAGACAATACCTTTCTGTTCTCCGCGGGCAGAAAGGTTTTCTTTTTGCGCTTGCTTGGGCGCTGGGCGTGAACAGCCCGCTTCGGCTGCTTGCGCGGGCGCGCTCGGCGGCGGGGCTTGCGCCTGCTGGCGAACGGGAAGCGCACGGCAAGAAAGGAAGGTGAAACGATGATCACCCTTGAACAGGTGACGAAAGTATACCAAGCGGCCAACGGTGCGGTGACAGCCGTTGACAACGTGTCGCTTGAGATTCGCGAAGGAGAAATTTTTGGAATTATCGGCTACAGCGGGGCCGGAAAAAGTTCGCTCATTCGGCTGTTAAACGGATTGGAAAAACCGACGAGCGGTCGGGTGATCGTCGCCGGCCGCGACATGGCGCGCGTGAAAGGTCGGGAGCTTCGAAACGCCCGTCAGGAAATCGGCATGATTTTCCAGCATTTCAACTTGCTTTGGTCGCGCACCGTCAGGGAAAATATCGCTTTTCCGCTCGAGATCGCCGGTGTTCCGAGAGAGGAACGGCAAAAGCGCGTCGATGAGCTCATCCAGCTTGTCGGTCTCACCGGGCGGGAAGAGGCGTATCCGTCGCAGCTGAGCGGCGGGCAAAAGCAGCGGGTCGGCATCGCGCGGGCGCTCGCCAACAATCCGAAAGTCCTGCTTTGCGATGAGGCGACGTCCGCCCTCGATCCGCAGACGACGGACGCGATTTTGGATTTGCTCGTTGACATCAACAAGCGGCTCGGGCTGACGATCGTGCTCATCACCCATGAAATGCACGTCATTCGCAAAATTTGCGACCGCGTCGCGGTGATGGAAAGCGGCAAAATCGTCGAACAAGGCGACGTGCTGCACGTGTTCCGGAACCCGCAGCAGCCGATTACGAAACGGTTCGTCAAGCAGCTGGTCGAGCCGGAGGAAACCGAAGAAGCTGTCTCGCATCTGTTCGGCCACTACCCGAACGGGGTGATCGCGCAGTTGACGTTTGTCGGCGCCGCCGCTGGACAGCCGCTCATTACGCAAGTCGTCCGCCAATTTGCCGTTGATGTCAACATTTTACAAGGAAAAATTTCACAAACCCATCAAGGCGCCTACGGCGTGCTGTTTGTGCACATCGACGGGGCGGCGGATGAAATCGGTCGGGCGCTCGACTATATTCAAGACCAACAAGTGGCGGTGGAGGTGATTCACGATGCTCGCTAACCTCCTGCCGAACGTGCAATGGGAAACGATGTGGGCGGCAACGGTCGAGACGCTGTACATGACCGGCATGGCGGTCGCCGCCACGTTCGTCCTCGGAGTGGTGCTTGGGCTGCTGTTATTTTTAACGGCAAAGGGAAACCTATGGGAGAACCGGCTGGCCAATACGGTCATCGCGGCGTTCGTCAACATTTTCCGCTCCATTCCGTTCATTATTTTGATCATTTTGCTTATTCCGTTTACGAAATGGCTCGTCGGGACGATGCTCGGCGCCAACGCGGCGCTGCCGGCGCTCATCATCGGTGCGGCGCCGTTTTACGCCCGCATGGTTGAGATCGCCCTCCGCGAAATTGACAAAGGGGTCATTGAAGCGGCGCAGGCGATGGGCGCCTCGACGTGGACGATCATTTGGAAGGTGCTTTTGCCGGAATCGTTGCCAGCTCTTGTCTCGGGGATTACCGTCACCGCGGTGTCGCTTGTCGGCTATACGGCGATGGCTGGCGTTGTCGGCGCCGGTGGACTTGGGAATTTGGCGTATTTGGAAGGATTTCAGCGCAGCCATAACGATGTGACGTTTGTCGCGACCGTGTTGGTGCTTGTGATTGTCTTTGTCATTCAGTGGATCGGTGACATTGTCACTTCCAAAATAGATAAACGATAAAAGGAGGAAAAAATCGATGAAAAAATGGCTTGGCGTGCTGTTCGCTTCCGTCTTGGTGTTCGCCTTGGCGGCTTGCGGCGGCAACAACAACGCCGCCGATGAGGGTGGCAACGGCAAATTGGTAAAACTGAAAGTCGGCGCCTCGAACGTGCCGCATGCGGAAATTTTGGAAAAAGCGAAACCGATTTTGAAGAAAAAAGGCATTGACTTGGAGATCATTACGTTCCAAGACTATATTTTGCCGAACAAAGCGTTGGCCGACAAAGAAATTGATGCCAACTACTTCCAACACATTCCTTATTTAGAGTCGCAAATGAAAGAGCATGGCTACCAATTCGTTAACGCCGGTGGCATTCATATTGAGCCGATCGGCTTGTACTCGAAAAAATACAAAAGCATCGAAGAGCTGCCGGACGGCGCAACGATCATCATGAGCAACTCGGTCGCCGACCACGGCCGTATTTTGTCGATGCTGCAAGAAAAAGGGCTCATTAAACTGAAACCGGGCGTCGATAAAACGAAAGCGACGGTGAACGACATCGTCGAAAATCCGAAGCATTTGAAGTTTAAGGCCGATGTCGACGCTGGGCTGCTGCCGCAAATTTACAAAAACGGCGAAGGCGATGCGGTGCTGATCAATGCCAACTATGCGCTGGACGCCGGCTTGGATCCGGCGAAAGACCCGATCGCTGTGGAGTCGCCGAAAAACAATCCGTATGTGAACATTGTCGCCGTGCGCAAAGGCGATGAAAACCGGAAGGAAATCAAAACATTGGTCGAAGTGCTGCAATCGAAAGAAATTCAAGATTTCATCAAAGAAAAATACCACGGTGCCGTCATTCCAGCGGCGGAAAACAATCAATAACGGGAGCGGTTCGCTCCCGTTATTTTTCGTCAGCGGTTCTAACATGGCAACGGGCGGAGAAATGGTGAAGCCGTGCAGCGCGCGACAACGGCCGGTCAGCGGCTTGAGCCCTCCCGCTTGCGCCAAGGGCAGTGCTCATCGCCTAGAAGGCCGGTGAAAAACCGCTGACACACCAATTGGAGGCGTATTTTCATTCAGAAAAGAAAGCTGATTCTGTGAGGTTTCTCTCATTGAGAAATGGATGGAGCTTAGCGGTATTTTTGCACGAAATCACCAGCCTCCTAGATGGCGATGATTGAACCGGCTGCGGCCGGCACAAAAAACACCGGCCAACGCCGTGGCGGTCTCCTCCTTTTTCCGATATGATTCGCCGTTTAATTTGCCGTTCCTGCATGCATACTAACAGCAGAAACGGACAAAGGAGGAAAACGAAAATGAACCACGTCACACCGTCATCGGTCGAATCGGCGCTTCGCCACTACAAAGAAGGGCTCGGGGCGTTCACCCAAAAACTCCCGAACGTAGCGGAGCGATTTAACGCCTTTACGGAAGCGTGCTTTGCCGAGGGGGCGCTGTCGAAAAAGGAAAAGCAGCTGATCGCGCTTGGCATCAGCTTGGCGACGCAAGATGAGTATTGCACGATTTACCACACGAAAGGATGCCTTGATGAAGGGGCGTCGGAACAAGAAGTTTTGGAAGCGTGCGCGGTGGCGGCGGCGTTTGGCGGCGGGGCGGCGATGAGCCAAGCGGTGACGCTCGTCCAAGAATGCCTCCGCGAGCTGCGCACCGCCCATTAAGACTCCGGTGACGGGGTCTTTTTTAGTGAGAAGATCAGTTGGTATCTCCTGTAAACCGAGAAAATCGGCAATTTGAACGGGTCTTTTTTAGTGAGAAGGTCGGTTGGTGAACGAAGCGGGGGCCTCGCCGATTGGGTTCGCGCTTAGAAGGCTGGTGAAAAAACGCTGGTTCCTTTCATCAATGGGAGAATGAGCGAAAAGCAGGACCGATGTAACAAGATTTTTCTAATTGAGAAATAACATTCGTAAAGCGGTATCCACGATTCAATCACCAGCCTCTTAGAAGGCCGGTGAAAAAACGCTGTTTCCATTGCGCGTGGGGGGGACGAGTGAAAGCAAGATGGATGGGCAGTCGGCCAACGGAAAAGAGGGCGGACGTTGAACCGCTCCGGGGCTAGCGGCGGGGAGATTTTGCCCGTTCTTTATGGCAAATGCTCGTACAAACGGGCATTTTCGTGTAAAATATAAAAAGTGGTACCGATGTTTCGCCGGAGGAATCACGCGCCGAAGAGGCGGAACAGTTGCGAATACTTTTCATTTGTTATAAAATTGTAATGAGAATAAATTGAGAATGAACGGCCGCTAGATGATCAAAACGGGCGGCGCTGACTTTCAAGCAGAAATTGGAGGTATGCTGCATGGCAGTGTTGACGATTCGCAATCTTCACGTGTCAGTGGAAGGAAAAGAGATTTTAAAAGGGGTAGATTTGGAAGTCAAAGGCGGGGAGATCCATGCGATTATGGGGCCGAACGGAACGGGGAAATCGACGTTAGCTTCCGCGATTATGGGTCATCCGAAATATGAGGTGACGGAGGGCACGGTGACCTTGGACGGCCAAGATGTTCTCGAGATGGAAGTCGACGAGCGGGCGCGCGCCGGCCTGTTTTTGGCGATGCAATACCCGAGCGAAATCAGCGGGGTGACGAACGCCGACTTTTTGCGGGCGGCGATCAATGCCCGTCTTGGCGAAGGCAATGAAATTTCGCTCATGAAATTCATCCGCAAGCTTGATGAAAAAATGGCCTTTCTTGACATGAATCCGGATATGGCGCACCGGTATTTGAACGAAGGGTTTTCCGGCGGGGAGAAAAAGCGGAACGAAATTTTGCAATTGATGATGCTCGAGCCGAAAATCGCGATTTTGGACGAGATTGACTCCGGGCTGGATATTGACGCGCTGAAAATTGTCGCCAAAGGCGTCAACGAGATGCGCAGCAGCGATTTCGGCTGTTTGATCATCACCCACTATCAGCGGCTGCTGAACTATATCACTCCGGATTATGTGCACGTCATGATGCAAGGGCGCATTGTCAAATCCGGCGGTCCGGAACTGGCGCAGCGGCTGGAGGCGGAAGGATACGACTGGATCAAAAAAGAACTTGGCATCGAAGACGAAACGGTCGGGCAAGAAGCGTAAGCGTTAGGAGGAGGACTATGGCGACAGAAACGAAAATTCCATTCGATGAAACCTACATCCGCACGTTCTCAAGCGGGCGCGGCGAGCCGGAATGGCTGACGGCGCGGCGTCTCGAGGCGCTGGAACGCGCGGAGCGGCTGCCGCTGCCGAAACCGGACAAAACGAAGATCGAGAAATGGAACTTTCACGGCTTCGCCCGTCACACGGTGGAGAGCGCGGCGTACGCCAGCCTCGATGATTTGCCGGACGCCGTAAAGGCGCTCATCGAAGCAGGGAAAGAAACGAAAAACTTGTACGTGCAGCGCAACCATACGCCGGCGTATGTGTCGCTTTCTGAAGAGCTGAAAGAAAAGGGCGTCATTTTCACCGACATTTTGACGGCGGCGCGCGAGCACGGCGATTTGCTTGAGCGCTATTGGATGACCGCGGTCAAGCCGGATGAGCACCGCCTCGCCGCGCTTCATGCCGCGCTCATGAACGGCGGCGTATTCGTGTATGTTCCGAAAAACGTTGAAATTGAAACGCCGCTTCAGGCTGTTTACATTCAAGATGAAGACGACATCGCCTTGTTTAACCATGTCATCGTCGTGGCGGAAGACAACAGCCGCGTGGTGTTCGTGGAAAACTATTTGTCAGCGGACCGCAACGGTCAAGCGTCCGCCAATATTGTGGCCGAAGTGTTCGCCAACGCGAACGCCCGCGTCTTTTTCGCCGCCGTTGACCATTTGGCGAGCGGCGTGACGACGTACGTGAACCGGCGCGGCATCGCCGGGCGCGACGGGCGGATCGAATGGGCGCTCGGGCTGATGAATGACGGCAACACGGTGTCGGAAAACATCACGCGCCTCGTCGGTGACGGCTCGTTCGGCGATACGAAAACCGTTGTCGTCAGCCGCGGCGAGCAAGTACAAAACTTTACGACCAGCGTCGTCCACTACGGAAAGCATACGGAAGGGTACATTTTGAAACACGGCGTCGTCCGCGACAGCGCGACTTCAATTTTCAACGGCATCGGCAAAATCGAGCACGGCGCATCAAAATCAAACGCCGAGCAAGAATCGCGCGTGCTCATGTTAAGCGAAAAAGCGCGCGGCGATGCGAACCCGATTTTGTTGATCGATGAAGACGACGTCATGGCCGGCCACGCGGCGTCGGTCGGTCGTGTCGACCCGATTCAGTTGTATTACTTAATGAGCCGTGGCATTCCAAGACGGGAAGCGGAACGTCTGATCATTCACGGCTTTTTGGCGCCGGTCGTCGAAGCGATTCCGATTGACGGCGTGAAAAATCAATTAATTGAAGTGATTGAAAGGAAAGTTCAATCATGAAGGTGAACGAAATCCGCGCGTTGTTTCCGATTTTGCATCAGAATGTCAACGGCCACCCGCTCGTCTATTTTGACAGCGCCGCGACATCGCAAAAGCCGCTGCCGGTGATTGAGGCTCTTGACCGCTACTACCGCGAGTACAACTCGAACGTTCACCGCGGCGTCCATACGCTCGGAACGAAGGCGACCGACGCGTACGAAGGGGCGCGCGAAAAAGCACGGCGTTTTCTTAACGCCCGCTCGATGCAAGAAATCATTTTCACGCGCGGGACGACATCAGCGCTCAACTTGGTCGCCTCAAGCTACGGGCGCGCCCATGTCAACGAAGGCGATGAAATCGTCATCACGTACATGGAACATCACAGCAACTTGATCCCATGGCAGCAGCTGGCGAAGCAAACGGGCGCGACGCTGAAATACATTCCGCTGCAGGAAGACGGCACGATCGATCTCAACGATGTCGAGGCCACGGTGACGCCCGCTGTGAAAATCGTCGCCATCGCCCATGTGTCGAACGTGCTCGGCACGATCAATCCGATTCGCGAGATCGCCCGCATCGCCCATGAGCGCGGGGCGATCATCGTCGTCGATGCGGCGCAAAGCGCTCCGCATATGAAGATCGACGTCCAAGAACTCGATTGCGACTTTTTGGCGTTTTCCGGCCATAAAATGTGCGGACCGACCGGGATTGGCGTATTATATGGAAAAAGAGAATTATTGGAGCAAATGGAGCCGATCGAGTTTGGCGGTGAAATGATCGATTTTGTCGAACTGTACGACTCGACGTGGAAAGAGTTGCCGTGGAAGTTTGAAGGTGGGACGCCGATTATCGCCGGCGCCATCGGCCTCGGCGCGGCGATCGATTTCCTCGAGCAAGTCGGCTTGGACGCGATTGCTGCCCATGAGCATGAACTGGCGCAATACGCGCTTGAACGAATGGCGGATCTCGAAGGCGTTACCGTCTATGGACCGAAGGAGCGGGCGGGGCTGGTGACGTTTAACATCGACGGCGTGCACCCGCACGATGTGGCGACCGTTTTGGACGCCGAAGGCATCGCCATTCGCGCCGGCCACCATTGCGCCCAGCCGCTCATGAAGTGGCTTGACGTGACGGCGACCGCCCGGGCGAGCTTCTATCTGTACAACACGAAAGAGGAAATCGACCGGTTTATCGCTGCATTACAGAAAGCGAAGGAGTACTTCAGCCATGTCTTCTAACCATCCGTTGGATCAGCTTTACCGCCAAGTCATTATGGATCATTATAAAAACCCGCGCAACCGCGGGGTGCTTGAGGGCACGAATGTCGATGTCAACATGAACAACCCGACGTGCGGCGACCGCATCCACTTGACAATGAAAGTGGAAGACGGCAGAGTCGCCGATGTCAAGTTTGAAGGGGAAGGCTGTTCGATTTCGATGTCGTCGGCGTCGATGATGACGCAAGCGATCAAAGGAAAAACGGTGGAGGAGGCGCTTCGGCTCGCCCACATTTTCTCCGACATGATCCAAGGCAAAGCGTACGACGATTCCGTTGACCTTGGCGACATCGAGGCGCTCCAAGGCGTTTCCAAATTTCCCGCCCGCATCAAATGCGCGACGTTGGCGTGGAAAGCGCTCGAAAAAGGGCTACATGGCCACGAACATGAAGGAAGGTGAACCACGATGGCGAAAAAAGCACCGGAAATCGGGGAATACAAGTACGGTTTCGTTGACAAGGACGTCTCCGTCTTCCGCGCCCAGCGCGGCCTGACGCGCGAAGTCGTCGAAGAAATTTCGCGGATGAAAAACGAGCCGCAATGGATGCTCGAATTCCGCCTAAAAGCGCTCGACATCTTCTACAGCAAGCCGATGCCGCAATGGGGCGGCGACCTGTCGAGCTTGGATTTTGACGAAATCACCTACTACGTCAAGCCGACGGAAAAATCGGGCCGCTCGTGGGATGAGGTGCCGGAAGAAATTAAAGCGACGTTTGATAAACTCGGCATTCCAGAGGCGGAGCAAAAATATTTGGCCGGCGTTTCCGCCCAATACGAATCGGAAGTCGTCTACCATAACATGAAAGAGGATTTGGAAAAACTCGGCGTCATCTTTAAAGACACCGACTCGGCGCTGAAAGAAAACGAAGACTTGTTCCGTGAGTATTTCGCCAAAGTCGTGCCGCCGACCGATAACAAGTTTGCCGCCTTGAACTCGGCGGTTTGGTCGGGCGGTTCGTTCATTTACGTTCCAAAAGGTGTCAAAGTCGAAACGCCGCTGCAAGCGTACTTCCGGATCAATTCGGAAAACATGGGGCAGTTTGAGCGGACGCTCATCATCGTCGATGAAGGGGCGCACGTCCATTACGTCGAAGGCTGCACCGCGCCGATTTACACGACGAACTCGCTCCATAGCGCAGTCGTGGAAATCATCGTCAAAAAAGGCGCGTACTGCCGCTACACGACGATCCAAAACTGGGCGAACAACGTCTTCAACTTGGTGACGAAGCGCGCCGTCTGCGAAGAAAACGCGACGATGGAATGGATTGACGGCAACATCGGCTCAAAGCTGACGATGAAATACCCGGCCGTCATCTTAAAAGGCGAAGGGGCGCGCGGCTTGACGCTGTCGATCGCCATCGCCGGCAAAGGACAGCACCAAGACGCCGGGGCGAAAATGATCCACTTGGCGCCGAATACGTCTTCGACGATCGTCTCGAAGTCGATTTCGAAACAAGGCGGAAAAGTCACGTACCGCGGCATGGTTCATTTCGGCCGCAAAGCGTCCGGTTCGCGCTCGAACATCGAATGCGACACGCTCATTCTTGACAACCAGTCGACATCGGATACGATTCCGTACAACGAAATTTTAAACGACAACATCTCGCTTGAACACGAAGCGAAAGTGTCGAAAGTGTCGGAAGAGCAGCTGTTCTACTTGATGAGCCGCGGCATTTCCGAACAGGAAGCGACGGAAATGATCGTCATGGGCTTCATCGAGCCGTTCACTCGCGAGCTGCCGATGGAATACGCCGTCGAGATGAACCGCTTGATCAAGTTTGAAATGGAAGGAAGCATCGGATAAGCTGGATAAATCAAGGGGTTAGCGCGCCGTTGCGGGCCTCGCACCCACAATGATTGACACAAACCGGAGCGGCTGGTTTCTTGCTCTTTCCGCTTATCTTCGGGGGCGCCCTTAGCGCCCCCGAATACGTTGTTTGCCGCGTCGTGGGGCACTTTCTAGAAGGTGGGTGATTTAGGGCAAAATACTGCCGATTCCATTCTTTCCTCAATTAGAGAAACCTTGTAGAATCAGCTTTCTTTCCTGAAATGAAAACGCTGCCGATTCGTGTGTGACAGCGGTTTTTCACCGGGCTTCGAGGAGGGATTCGCGTTTTTCGTGTTGCCGTTGCTTTGACAGGTAAAAATGGTACTGCGTCTGATTTGCCGCGAATGGATACGATAAGGGTGGGGTATCGGTGAAACGGATCCTCCGTTATGTTTTGTTGTGTACCATGCTAGCTGGCTGTGATCATCAGGAGATGAGTTTACAAGCTCATCATTGGGAGGCAAAAAGGCAAGGGTTTGACCAAGAAGAGATCGAGAGCCTCATTAGAGAGCCGGAAAGCCTCAATAAAGTCAACCGACAGCTCAAAAATAAGGAGGTTGCGACTTTCTTTTGGCTGGGGATGACGAAAGAAGAGATTCGCCATATGGATGGACAGGAGATCGATTTTTTTCGTGCGAGACGCGCGGCGAATCAATGGAATGAGCCCGATGAACAAACGGTGAAGGAGATTTTTAAGAAACAGGCGGATCATCAAATGATCCAATGCCATATCGAGAAACAGAAGTTATGCACCACATCAACGATTTACACCGATCATCAAAAGAACATCATGAAATTGACCCTCTCTGTTTCCTCACTCAATCGAGAAGAGCATCGATACGCCGTCGTCTTGTCGTATGAATGGCTGATCGATCCGAAAGAAAAGGGGACGGATTTTTACGGGATTTTGACGACGGAAAATGCGGTTGTCGATTATCACCACGTTTACAGCTCCTACAAGACATATCAGGATCGCTCTCACGTCAGCATACAACATAGTAGGAAGCCGTACCAATCTTCTGTTGTAGGGTATATGATGAAAAATTCCTTGCGCAAGGAAAGCAGCCGCCACTTTGGATATGTGTATTCGGAAACCGTACCTTCCGATCGCGCGCAAACGTATATTGATGTGAAGGGATTTTATGTTCATGCTCATCGGGCGTGGGGCGACAGCGACTTGTTTTCCTTCCAAGATGTTTATAACTGGAATGGGAAGGCTGATGCGGTGATGTTCAAGTCGCCGGTGATCCGCATCTTCATCCAACCGTGATGAAGCGGGATCGAACGGGGGAGCGTTCGCTTTTGGGCGCTCCCCTGTCTTCTCTCATGCTAGGTCGCTTTTGTTCCGCCGCGCTCCGTCTTCCTGTTTAGCGCTGGACTTTTTCAAGCGCCAATTTGATGCCAAACCCGATCATCACCGCGCCTGTGATTCCTTCGATCCATTTCTTCGTCTTCGGCCGCTTCATGAAATCGCTAATACAATGGACGAAGGAAATGTAAAACAAAAACCATATAGCGGTCATCGCTGTATAAGCCGCCCCCATCACGAGAAACGGAACAAAGGAGTGCGAGCCCGGTGCTACGAATTGCGGCAAAAAGGTGAAGAAAAAGGCCGCCACTTTCGGATTTAAGAAATCGGTCAGAAACCCTTGCTTGAAGCAGGCAGTGTGTTGTCCTCCGCCTTTGATGTCCCTTTCCGCACCTAGGGTTTCCCCTTTTTTCATGACTCCATATAATGCCTTAACACCTAAATACGTTAAGTACACAGCACCCACATACTTCAGGATCGAAAACAGCAGGGCAGATTGCATAATGACGGCTGAAAGCCCTAAAGCCGCCGCAGCGGTATGGATAAAAAGGGCGCAACAAACTCCAAAAGCGGTTTTCAATCCGCCGATTTTCCCGACCGAAATAGTGTTTTTTGTAACAATCGCGGTATCGGGCCCCGGCAGCACAATCAAAAAAATAGATAACATCATGAATGAATAGAGATGGATCAATGGAGATCGCCGCCTTTCCACTATGGTATTGTTAGAATTTTTTTGCGAATATCATTGTAGAGCAGTTTTGGATTCATTTCAATCATGGTTTTTCTCTTGGTACGGCTGGACAAATTCCAACGCCTCCCTCGCCATTGTCGGCCGCATGGACAGCAGGCGTTTTGATTTTAAGGCAGTTGCACTTGTGATATAGTGAAGATAGTTGGGAAATGGAGTGAATTGGTGATGACCATGATTTACATCGGACTGACCGGCTGGGGCGATCATGACAGCCTCTATCCGCCCGGTTTGGCGGCGAAAGATAAATTGCCGGAATATGCGGCGCATTTTCCGACGGTGGAGGTCGATTCGTATTTTTACGCCATTCAGCCGCGGGCGAACGTGGAAAAATGGATTCGCGAGACGCCGCCGTCGTTTCAGTTTATCGTGAAGGCCTATCAAGGGATGACCGGACATGAGCGCGGCCCGATTCCATATGAAAGCAAGGAAGAGATGGTTGCCGCGTTTTTGGAATCGATCGCGCCGTTTCAAGAAGCGGGAAAATTGGCGATGGTGCTGTTTCAGTTTCCGCCGTGGTTTGACTGCCGGCGCGAGCATGTCGCGTACTTGCGCTCGGTGAAGGCGCGGATGGGGGAAGTGCCGGCGGCGCTTGAATTTCGCCATCAATCTTGGTTTTCGCCGCGCTTTCGCGCCAAAACGCTTCGCTTTATGGAAGAGGAAGGCTGGATTCACGCGATTTGCGATGAGCCGCAGGCAGGGGAAGGGTCGGTGCCGATTGTGTTGCATCCGACTCATCGCGAAAAGACGCTGATTCGCCTGCACGGCCGCAACGTGCACGGCTGGAACAAGGCGACGGCCGGCGAGAACTGGCGGGCCGTCCGTTATTTGTATCGCTACAATGAGCGCGAGCTGCGCGAATGGGCAGATCGCATTCGAGCGCTCGCAGCGAAAACGGACCACATTTATGTGCTGTTTAACAACAACTCCGGCGGCGATGCCGCCGACAATGCCAAGCAATTGATCGAGTTGCTCGGCTTGGAGTACAACGGCCTTGCGCCGCGGCAGCTTGGTTTGTTTTAAAGCAAGGGGGGTGAGGCTATATGGCGTATTTGTTGCTTGTTTCGCTCGGCTTGATCGCTGGAACGGTCGGCAGTTTGGCCGGCCTTGGCGGCGGGGTGATCATCGTGCCGGCGCTGTTGTTTTTCGGCGCGCTCGGCTGGCTGGCGGCGGTGACGCCGCAAGTCGCGGTCGGCACATCGCTAGTCGTCATTATTTTCAACGGGCTGTCATCCACGTTGTCGTACATGAAAGACAAAATGGTCGATTATCGAAGCGGGCTGCTGTTTAGTCTCGGCAGCGTCCCGGGAGCGGTCGTCGGTGCTTGGGTGAACAATACGCTGAGCGTGGCGCATTTTTCGCTGTATTTTGGTCTGTTTTTGATTGCCATGTCGCTTTTTTTGGCGCTGAGCCAAAAGAAAACGAAACGCTCGGCGGCAGAAACGGCGGCGGCGAAAGAAAACGAAGGCGAACAAACGGCGGTGGAACAGGCGCAGCCGGGGCCATGGTGGCGGCGGAAAGTCGTCCGCGCGTACACCGACCGAAACGGGGAGGTTTCCGTTTATGACTACCAGCCGTGGGCGGCGATTGCCATCGCCTTTGTCGTTGGCTTTTTCGGCGGGCTGTTTGGCATTGGCGGCGGTTCGTTGATGGTGCCGGCGATGATCGTGCTGTTTCGCTTTCCGCCCCATGTGGCGGTCGCCACATCGATGTTGATGATTTTTTTGTCCTCACTCGTCGGTTCGCTGACGCATGTGACGATGGGCAATGTGAAATGGACGTTTGCCCTCGCCCTCATCCCCGGCGTATGGATCGGCGCGAAAACGGGGGCATGGATCAACAAGCGGATGCCGAGCCGAACGTTGGTGGTCGTGCTGCTCCTCGTGCTGATTGTCCTAGGGATTCGACTTGTCTTGGAAAGCCTAGCGTAGTGGAGGAGGGGGCGTTTTGAAGCAAATCGTCTATCTTTACCATACCAATGACGTGCACAGCCATTTTGAACATTGGCCGCAAATCGCCCGCTTTTTGTCAGAGCGCAGAAAGGAGCATCGCGCGCGCAACGAGGCGATGCTTTTGTTTGATGTCGGCGATTTTGTCGACCGCGTTCATCCGATCACCGAGGCGACGCGGGGCAAAGCGAACGTTGAGCTGCTCAACGAGCTTGGCTATGACGCGGTGACGATCGGCAACAATGAAGGGATCACGCTCGATTACCGCGATCTCGATACGTTGTATGAGCGGGCGCGATTTCCGGTGGTGGTGGCCAACTTGTTCCGCCGTGACGGCACGCGGCCGCCGTGGGCGCTGCCGTATGCCGTCATTTCGGCGACAGAGACGTTTCGCATCGGGGTTGTTGGCGCGACCGCTCCGTTTCGTCAGTTTTACGAATCGCTCGGCTGGACCGTTGCATCGCCGTTTGAGACGCTAAGGGCGGCGGTGGCGGAAGTGAAGCAGCGGGCGGACTGCGTCGTTGTCCTATCCCATCTCGGCGTGCACGATGATGAACAAATGGCCGCTGAGATTCCGGGCATCGATGTTGTTTTAGGCGCTCACACCCATCATCTGTTCCCGGAAGGAAAGCGAGTCAACGGCGCGCTTCTGTGCGCGGCTGGAAAATATGGACAATACGTCGGCGTCGTTAAGCTCGAGGTGGAAGACGGGCGCTTAGCGCGGACGTCGGCCGCCCTCGTCGATGTCGCGACCTTGCCGCGCTCCGAAGAGATGGAGCGCCGCCTTCGCCGCCTTGAGCGAGAAAGCTTGGCGCAGCTTGAGGCGGAACGGGTCGCCGAGCTGGAGGAAGATTTGCCGATCAACTGGTTCGCTCCGTCGCCGCTCGCCCATGTGCTGGCTTCCGCCTTGCGGGAATGGTGCCAAGCAGACATCGGCATGGTCAATTCCGGCGTGCTGCTTGAGTCGCTGTCGAAAGGGCCGGTGACAAAAAAAGATTTGCACCGCATTTGCCCCCATCCGCTCAATCCGTGCAAAGTGAAGCTGCGCGGGGCGGAGCTCAAAGAAATTATGCTGGAAGCCCATACGGAACGGATGAAGCATTTGCGGTTTAAGGGGTTCGGTTTCCGCGGTGAAGTGATGGGGGAAATGGTGTATGACGGTGTCGATCTCGAGACGGAATGGGAAGAGGATGGGGGGTGGCATATCCGCCGCGTTGCGGTTCACGGCGAACCGCTCGATCCGGAGCGGACGTACGAGGTGGCGACGACCGATATGTTTGCCATCGGCCATTTTTACCCGCAAATTCAGCGGGCGGCGGAGAAAACGTATTACATGCCTGAGTTTTTGCGCGACGTTCTCGCGTGGAAACTGGCTCAGTAGTCAGGCACTTCTCGTTCTGTCCTTCATACATTGAAGGATGGAAAGGAGAGTGACTGCGGCGATGGTGGAAATCAAGCCGATCATCATTGACGGACATCCGTTTATGGCGGTGTCCGTGCAGCTGCCGAAAACGAATTTGTTGGCGGTGGCGAGCGACAAAGGATATATTATGTGCGGCGCGCTCGATGTCGCGTTGTTGAACGAAAAATTGCGCGACCGCGGCATTATCGCCGGACGGGCGGTCGGGGTGCGCACGATCGAGCAGCTGCTCGCGGCGCCGCTTGAGTCGGTGACGATCGCCGCCCGCGAGCTCGGCATCGAACCGGGAATGAAAGGAAAAGAGGCGCTGTTGAAAATGCGGTGAAAGAATCCCTCCTTACAAGCATACATATAGCTTGTAAAGGAGGGATTTGATGTTGTTGCGCCCCCGGTTTGGGCGGAGGGGCCCGCTCCCGTTCCGTTATGTGCTGCTATTGACCTTCGTTTTTTTTATGTTTTCGATGGCGGCCAGCCTTTGGATTGTGAATCGAAGCATCAAGCCAGTGCTGATGGAAATCGCGGAAACCGAAACGAAACGAATTGCCAATTTGGTGATTAACAATGCGATTGAACAACAGTTTCAAAAGGACAATCCCGAGTTTCAGCGGCTTGTTACGGTTCGGCAGGACGAAAACGGCAAGATTGTGTCCGTCGACTTTGATACGGCGGTGATGAACCGCATTTTATCCGAAACGGACGATCATGTCATGGCAAGCTTGAAAGCGGCGACCGAAGGACGGATTGAGCGCCTCGTTCTTCCCGAAGTGGAGTCGGGGGCCGGCGACAGCCGCGGTATCATTTATTCGATTCCGCTTGGACAAGTGACCAACAATGCGCTGCTCGCGAATTTGGGTCCGCGCATCCCCGTGCAGTTTCAAATCGTCGGCAATGTCAATTCAGAAGTGACAAAACAAATCCACGCCTATGACATTAACAGTTTTTTTATTGAAATTGATATCCATATTGCGGTCGATATTCAAGTCATTATTCCGTTTGCGTCGAAAATCTCCACCGTCACGACCGATATGCCGATCGTCATGCGCTTTATCCCCGGAGAAGTGCCGCAGTTTTACAACAAAGGCGGGGGTTCCGTCGGCCCTTCCTTTGAACTGCCGCCGCGGTAGCCGTTCCCTGTTTGCTGGCGGCGGATGAGCGCCTAGGAGGCTGGTGAAAAATAACAAATTCGCTCGATTGGGGAGAAGTCACAAGGAATGGAATGATGATGTTGCAACGTTTTTTTGGTTTGGGAAACACTGTCGGAGAGCAGTATTTCTCCTTCAATCACCGCCCCCCTAGAAACGTCGGCCAGAAACGAGAATGTTTTTGATGGAAACATGGAAATATTATACAAGTAAAATGTTGCGGCGAGCGGTGGCCGCAGGGGTTTTCCAACTCGACTTAGAGGAAACCGCTTTTTTCTTTTTTCGACAGAAAAGAACTAGACGAGTGGTTATAAATTTTGTAATATTATATTAAATTGAAAATAGTTTTATTATTTACATAAGAATTAGGAAAGGGGGAGGGAATAGAAGGAGAGATGGCGGACATCAAGCAGCCGTTGGAGGGCGCGGCAAAGGAAAGCGAGGGGCGCTCTCATGACCGAACATTTTGAACAATGGGGGGAATGAAAGTGAAGAAAAAAAGAACAGCAGGGATTGTAGCTTCCTTGATGCTGACGGCGGGCCTTATGGCTGGCTGCGGCAACAATCAACAAAGCGGCGGGGCGGCTGGCGGCGGGGG
>NZ_JPYA01000045.1 GCF_000750005.1 Geobacillus icigianus
TTATTTAACTACTAAAAATTTAAAAGGTAACCTGCCTTCTTTTTCAGGTTACCTTTTAACTCTTTCCCATCACCACATTATAGAGTTATCTTTCAATTTGGTTACTTAATTGAACTTTTCTTACTTCTAGTTCCCTCTTGCGTTCCTGTAAAACCTGTTCTACCGTTAAGTCTCTAATCTGGAGAGAGAAACCTTTTTGCCTTTTAGGTCTTCGAGTTGCTTGAATGTCGTAAAGCTTGTACTCTCGACCTTGCTCTGGGTAAACAACGAAGGCAACGTGCTCCTCGGTTGGTACAAGACCCATTCGCTTTAATTTGTTTTGGGTAAATAAGTGGTCAGGTACTTCCTCTGGCAGGTAACGCTTTAAATTGTCTTTAGTCATACTGACCTCCATTTTTCAGGTTACCTTTACAAACCTTCTCTTTATCTGGCTTGGTTGCTTTCCATTCACTTTCAAAAAGATTCTGCTTAAAGAATAGGGTTAAGATATAAATTCATATCAGGTTTAACGTGGACCCAAGAATCTGTCGCCATTCAAATGTATCATGTGGTCAGGGTTATCAGCAATCCAAATCTCTGTCTCCCATGCAATTTCGTTAATAAATTTTTTAAAACCATTCTCACTGCTCATATCTAAAAATGCAGTAACGTATATAATTCCGCATTCGCAATTCTCAAGCATCGCTTGAATTTCGTGCATTCGTTTCACAGAAATAGGTCCAACGGATGTTACGGCTTCAATAAAATACAACCAGTTTTTATCTGGTCTATATAATACAACATCAGGTAACTTATCATGGTCAGTAATGCGAACTCCTAATTCTTCTAATTTCTCTCTGTTTTTAACTAAATCTTTTTTTGCCGTGTCTCCAACATATAAAACCTCTGCCCCTGGTGCAAACCGTGGAGCAAATTCTTCTATTATTGCCTTTTGAAGCTGATTATGTTTTCCCGGACTGAACTGTAGCTCTTTTCCATTTACCTTTACTGGTATCATGGTCATTTCTCGAACTTGGCTATATTTCTCTACCAAGGTTTCATGGTTCTCCAACCATGCTCCCAATTTTTCTTCCCATTCATCCGTTCCATATGCGCGAATGACTTCCAACACTTCATCTGTTAAACGATAAGAATAACGAGGGCTGTTTGTTGCTCGTTCTTCATCGTCTACATTGCGAACAGTTATAGCTCCATCGCAAAATTGGTGGATGGTATCTTTGCGGATAGTTTCTCTTGTGTTAGGTTTATAAACTTTTCCATAATGTTCAGCCATGAAGTTCATCATATCAACAATTCTCATAGGTTTATTTGTAGCTGCATCCCAGTTGTCTTCCTCTTTTAATCCTGCAAGTGCTAAAAATGTATACGCACTTCTATCGTTGTACTGTTGCTTCGGCATTCCTAATGCTTTTAATATTTCTTTTGCTTCTTCCAGTTTCCCCACTTCAATCACTCCTGATTTACACAACATTTCTCTTTCTAGATCTGGTAACTATAAACATTTCATCAATAATAGTATCACAAAATTCAACGGTAATACTATCCAGATTCATCACTTTTTCTCCGATTTGAATAATGTCTGTAAGTGAAGGAAGTGGGATTGAGTTCATTTCTGTCGCATTTACTTGTGTACTTCCATTCAATATTCTGTAATAGGTATCAACATAACTGCTATTTAATATCGCAAATAATCCAAACATTTCTTCCCTTGTCATTTCTCCATTTAACTTTGTGATATAGTTTAAATGATTTTCAATGCCAACTTTTTTATAAGGGAAGTTTTCAGCAATGTATAAAGCGCATTGTACTCTTTTTCTCTCTTCTTTACTTGTAAATCGCTTTACGAGAATGTAATCCTTGCTGTCTAATAAAATCCCTTTACTATCTTCCGTATTCAGAATATATTGCGGATTTTTAGAAGCAGGAACAGGGAATGTTATTCGGTTGTTAGAAAAATGGTTTGACCAAAGAAGAGGAACGGTATTTTCCACTTCTTCTTCTCTTAAGAATTCAGTTGCTCTAAAATCCACAACGGGTCCTGTTTTTAACTTAAACCCCAAACTTGGTAGGTTATACTTCCAATTCTTCATCATGTTAAGTAACTGAACTTCATCTCTCGTTGTTGGAATCATGATAAAAAGATTATCCGATTCTATATCTACAACAGTACTATAAGGTACTTTATGAATAAATCTTTCACCAGTGTACATATTTTCACTTGCGGATATAAGAATCGTATCTGTTACTTGAGTAGTTTTAATGGCTTTTAAAATAATCGCTTCTTGTAGTACTTTATCATTATCAAATACATCTTCCCTTGAATGAAATAGGTGAAGATTCGTTAGGCGAACAGTATTTAGAAAATATTCCCGAAACTTTTTAAAGTAAAGTCCACTGGTAAAACTTCTTGGTGTAATAAAAATCATTTGCCCATTTTGTTTCAACAACTTTGCAGAAAGAGCCATGAATAAGAAGTAAAT
Organism: Geobacillus icigianus; assembly: GCF_000750005.1. Classification (GTDB taxonomy): domain Bacteria; phylum Bacillota; class Bacilli; order Bacillales; family Anoxybacillaceae; genus Geobacillus; species Geobacillus icigianus. The sequence continues at coordinate 2,481 of NZ_JPYA01000045.1, forward strand.
ATTTGGTTGTCCATGTATAACGGAACTCATTACCACAGATTCTGGTTCTGACTTTCCTATCTTTTTATACGGAGGATTAGAGATAATCACATCATATAGGCTTTCTTCTTCTCTGTGTTCTCT
>NZ_JPYA01000046.1 GCF_000750005.1 Geobacillus icigianus
TTTCGTCTTGCCTCGTGCAGATCGACAAGAAAGAAGGCCTCTCTCTTCGCGTCTTCCACGCCGATACGACGGACAAGACCGTTTACGGCGCGTATGAATCGGTCTCGTCAGAGGCCCTGCAGATCACACATGGCTACAACCGGCACCATCGTTGGCAAAAACCAATCGGTTTCGGGCTGATCGGCAACGAAGACGGCATCCCGTTTTACGGCGATGTGCACGACGGCAACGTGCCGGACAAAACGTGGAATCCCGAGGTGCTCTCCCGTGTCCATGAACAGCTGAAGCAAGCCAAGATCGGAGACGAATGGATTTACGTGGCGGATTCCGCTGCGATGACGAAAGAGACCTTGGCGCAAACGAAGGCCGCCAACGCCTTTTTGATCACGCGGGGTCCTCCGTCGCTTCGGATCGTCAAACAGGCATTGTCGGAGGCCGATTCGCCTCCTATCCCGTGGAACGACCCCTTTACGCTGGCGGAGAAAAACGGTGCCACGTATCGGGTATGGGAAACGGCCTCCACTTATGAAGGCCATCCCGTTCGGCTGATCGTCGTCGAATCGAGCGCGCTCGACCAGCGAAAAGGAAAGACGCTCGACAAAGAGCGGACCAAAGAAGCGGAGCTTCTTCGCGAGGAACAAGCCCGCTGGGAACGCCACCCCTTCTCTTGCCGGGCAGACGCCGAACAAGCCTTGGCCTCCCTCAAGGCGTCCCTTCGTCCCCAGTTTCATCGGGTGGAAGCCGCAATCGAAGAGATCGTACGCCCGAAAAAACGGCGCGGACGACCGAAAAAAGGGGCGGAACCCGAGATGGAGACGCTGTATTTCGTGCGTCTTGGCGCCGAATTCGACCCCAACGCTTGGGAACAGGCGAGACGGAAAGCGTCCCGGTTTGTCCTCATTACGACCGTTCCGAAGGAATGGAAGGGTCAACCGATGGAGGCAAAAGAAATCTTGAAGTTGTATAAAGGCCAAATCTACGTGGAGATGAACTTCTCTTTCTTGAAAGACCCGTTCTTTACGGATGAGATTTACGTCAAAAAACCAGAACGGGTCGCAGTATTGGGTTATTTGTTTCTGTTGGCCTTGGCCATTTACCGCGTCTTCCAGTGCCGGGTGCGTCAGCTCATTACCCCGGAACGCCCATGAAAGGGCGCGGGAGGCCGGAAACTGACCCGACCCACCGGACAGGCAATTTTTCAGTTGTTCCGGTATGTGAACGTCGTCCTACTGGAGCTGCCGGATGGGCACATCCAACGCGCGTTAGGGAAACCGCTCACCCCTGATCAGCGAAGGATCCTGCAGGGATTGGGCATGGATGAGAACATTTACGTGTAACGTCATACGGAACGACTAGAGATGGTAAAAAAAGGATTGCCATCGCTCGTTGTGTTGGTCGAAATGGTATTCTAAAAAACGAAATAAAAA
>NZ_JPYA01000047.1 GCF_000750005.1 Geobacillus icigianus
GACTGTAGCCGGAGTAGTCGAAACAGCCGGGTCCATCCCTTTAGCCGCAGCCGGGATCGCCCTTAGCGGCACGGGAGTAGGAGCGGCGATCGGAGCTCCAGCCACTGCCATCGCTGTTGCCGGAGCCGCTCATGGAGCCACTTTAGCGACAACAGGAAGCTCCCACTTCGTCCAACACGCGAACGAACTGTACCAGCGAATGAGCCGGGGCGAACGGGTCTCGGAGAAAGCGGTTAAGGGGACGGACGAAGCTGAGAGGCTTGCTAAGGGTACGGGTAAAGTTAAGCTATTGCCTTCTTCTAAAGTACACGATGCAATAGAGAAACTTAACAGTAATCAGATAAAGCATATTATAAATGGAAGTAAAAAATCTAATCATCAATGGGAAAAACTTGTACCTGATAAGAATTGGGGGAAAATAAAAGAAATTATCATCGATGTAATGCATAATGGTGCAGACATACCTTATAAATCTGTTTCTTCTAGAGTTAAAATGGTTAATGAACAATTGGTGCAGGTGACATACAAAAAACTACCTGATGGAACAATAAGAATATCTGATGCGTGGGTGAAATAACTATGAAGGAAAAGATAAAGCAATTAATAACAACGGGTGATTTTCAAAAAGCAAAAGAATATATTGAGAGTGAAGATAGAAATGCTTTAGAGCAAGTTGTTCTTGAATTAGGATTTGATGAAGAGAGTATAAGTGCTTATTCATTTGTCTGTTATTTGATAAATAATAATGAGACTGCATATTATCATTACTTAGCTTCAGAGTTATTAAGTACCGCATTTTGTCATTTACCAGACGCTTACGCAAGTGCATTATACCATGCTAAAAGAGCAGTTGAATTAAGCCCTGAAGATGTTAGCTTGAAAGAACATTTGTTGTTATTCCATGAAATTCCAGAAAAGTTAATTAGTAAAGAAGAAGCGAAAGCAATTGCTCAAGAAATATTAAAAATAATGCCAAATAGCGAAGCTGCAAAAAATGTGTTACACAATGCATAAATTTAAACGGGGTGTCCCAAAAGGATTGGGATACCCTCTTTCGTTGCTATATATACGTACTGACTGCTTCTACCACACTATATGTTGTGCCTATCTTGAAGGCAGACAACCTTTTGGGTCAGCTCCTTTTTATAGGGTGTGTAGTGCCGAATAACTCCCTTTGTAGTACAACATATTCATCGTTTCACTAATTCCGACAAACTCGCAAGATATGCAGGTATAGCCCCTGTCAGAATGGGTTCGCGCAGCAAGGAAACTATTCAGAAAAGCAAACAAGGAAACAGGAAATTATACACTATCTTTTATAACTTGGCTGTTCAACAAATACATATTTGTAAAAGCAGTAAAACTCCTCGAAATCCTTTGTTTTACGAGTATTATCAGAAAAAGCTAGCAGAAGGTAAAACCAAACAACAAGCTTGACCCCGAGTTCGAGAGTGGCTAGACAAACAAAATGCCTCTCATCCCTTGATAGATCAAAGGGACGAGAGGCATATTTTGGCATACTTCGGGCATGTATCTAGGAGACCGGTGATTTAAGGGGACAAGCCGCTTATCAAGACCATTTCTCAAATAGAAAAGTCTTGTCGCATCAGGATTACCTTTCAAACGATCCCCCATTGCTCAAAAGGAACAACCGTTTTTCACCGGCCTTCTAGGAGGCTGGTGATTTCATCGTGGATACGGCTTTACCATGTCATTTCCCAATTAGAAAAGCCTTGTTGTAGGGGTCCTGCTTCTCATTCATTTTACCATATAATGGCGTTTCAGCCCCTTTTTCTTTGTTGGCAAGATAAAAAAAAAAGAATTTAGGGACTTGACGAGCAATTTTGCAACAAGGTAAGATATTTTTGTAATCGATTACATAGAAAATTTATCCGAAAAAGTCGGAAGGCGCGCGCGACCTAGACAGGTGGTGTTGGCGGAAAAGCCGTGCGCGCCAAGCGTTCCTTGCCCATAGCTTTGGCAGCGGCGGCAAGGAGCGGCAAACCGAGGGGAATGTGACACTTTGATGTAATCGATTACAAAGCATCATTGTATAGACAAGAAGCCATGGTTGCCTAGGCGGAAAGCGGTAGATGTTTCGTCAAGGAGGTGGTTCGTCGGTTCGAAGCCGCATTGATGGGAGAAGTGAATTGACGATCGAACAACTCAAACAAAGACAAAGGGGGAGAAACAAAGATGAAAAAAGTTTTGAAATCATCCGCGCTTTTGTTAGCGCTTACGATGGGGCTCGCGGCGTGCTCCGGCGGGCAAAGCGCTAGCCAGACGGGCCAAGACAGCAAAAAAGAAGAAGGGAAAACAGGGCAATCCGAAAAAGTCGTGAAAATTGTTTATGCCCGCGGCCAAGATTCCACGAAAGCCACTGAAAAAATCATCGAAGCGTTCGAGAAAACGCATCCGAACATTGATGTGGAATTTCGCGAAATGCCGGCTGACACCGGGAAGCAGCATGATGCGTATGTGACGATGCTAAACGCGCAGTCGTCGGAAATCGATGTTATGGATCTCGATGTCATTTGGCCGGCTGAGTTTGCTCAAGCGGGTTATACGCTGCCGCTCGACCGGTTTATTGAGAAAGACGGCATTGACCTGAGCAAATACAACCAAGGGGCGCTCGCGGCCGGCAACTTCAATGGCAAGCAATGGGCGATGCCGAAGTTCATTGATGCCGGCATGCTGTTCTATCGCACCGACTTGGTGCCGAAAGACAAAGTGCCGAAAACATGGGATGAACTCTTAAAAGAGGCGAAAGCGCTGAAAGGACAGGGCGGCACGAAATTCGGCTATTTGATGCAGGCCAAACAATATGAAGGATTGGTGTGCAACGCCGTCGAATTTATCGCCTCTTACGGCGGACAAATCGTCGATAAAAACGGGAATGTCGTGATCAACAGCCCCGAGGCGATCAAAGGGCTGAAGAAAATGGTGGAAATCGTCAAGTCCGATGTTGTGCCGAGCAATATCACCACCTTCACTGAACCGGAATCGCATACCGCGTTCATTGAAGGACAATCGCCGTTTATCCGCAACTGGCCTTATCAATACGCCTTGGCAAACGATCCAGAACAATCGAAAATCGTCGGCAAAGTCGGCGTGGCTCCGCTCCCGGCCGGGGACAAAGGTTCGGCTGCCGCGCTGGGCGGCTGGATGACCGCGATCAACAAATATTCGAAACATCCGAAAGAAGCATGGGAATTTGTCAAATTTATGACGGGGCCGGAGGGGCAAAAAATTTCCGCGATTTACGGCGGTTTGGCGCCGACGCTTCCGGATTTGTTTAAAGACGCGGATGTCTTAAAAGCCAATCCGTTCTTTGCGGAAGAAGGATTTGTCAATGCGTTGAACGCTGCTGTGCCGCGCCCGGTCGTTCCGAACTATCCGGAAATTTCAGAAATCATCCAAATTAACGTATCGAAAGCGCTTGCCGGCGAGCTGACGGTCGAACAAGCCGTGGCCAATATGGAAAAAGAAATGAAAGCAGCGTTGAACAAGTAGGGCGAATGGACGGTCGGCGCGGCCCGCTTCTCCGCTGGTCAACGCCGGCCTTGCGCTTTGTGACAAGCAAAGAACACTAAGTTGGTTGCCCGCTTTCGGCTCATTAGCCTTCAGGCCGTCGTCTGCCCGGTGCTGAAGGCTAATATCCTTTTCGAAGCAGAAGGGAGAGAACCGCGATGAGGAATGAAAAGCGAATGGAGCGTTTGCTAGGCTATTCGCTTGTCGCGCCGGCCATGCTGCTCATTTTGGCGATCGCCATTTGGCCGGTCATTCAGTCCTTTTATTACAGTTTGTTCGACTATCGGCTCAACGATCCGACCAAATCGTCGATTCACTGGAGTTACAGCCTCGATCTGGAAGGATATCTACAAAACTATCCGTTCCTCAAAAGCGCCCTCAAGCAGGAAATGGCGGCTGCGGATGAACAAACGAAGCAAACATTGGCGCAAATCGAACGAAAACTTACGAAACTGGACGCGGCGATCCGTTCCGATGATCAAGTGGCGAAACAGTACGACAAAGTGAACGAAGCGCTCGATAACTTCGAAACGCCAAGCAATGAGCTAAAGATCGCCGAGTTGGACAAACAGACGGCCGAGCGGCTGACCGACACGGTTCATGATGTCATCCAGACGCTCAAGGAGATGAAAAAAGCGGGCGAACTGCAGCACGCGGATAAAGTCGTCGGCTTGGCCGAAGGGCTCAAAGGGGTTGTGATCGAGCCGAACTTTGTCGGCCTCAAGCATTATAAGGACAGCTTCAGTGATATGCGCTTATGGAAAGCGTTATGGAATACGACGTTCTTTACGGTGGTGTCGGTCGCCATTGAGCTCATGTTCGGGCTTGGAATTGCGCTGCTCATCAATAAAGCGTTTTTTGGCCGCGGGTTGGTGCGGGCGACGATTTTGATTCCGTGGGCGATTCCTACCGCTGTATCTGCGCTCATGTGGAAATTTTTATACGATGGACAAAACGGCATTGTCGCCAACTATTTCGAAACGATTGGCCTTGTCGACCGAATGGGGGACTTGTTGACGACGGAAGCAGGGGCGATGTTTTCGGTCATTTTTGCCGATGTATGGAAGACAACCCCTTATATGGCGCTCTTGTTGCTCGCCGGGCTGCAAACGATTCCAGACTCGCTGTATGAAGCCGCCGCGATCGACGGAGCGACCAAGTGGCAGCAATTCACGAAAATCACGCTGCCATTGTTGAAATCAAGCATTTTAGTCGCGCTGCTGTTTCGCACGCTCGATGCGTTCCGCGTGTTCGATCTGATTTACGTCTTAACCGGCGGAGGGCCGGCGAACTCGACGGAGACGATTTCGATTTTAGCGTATAAAGTGATGTTTTCGCAGACGAATTTCGGTGCGGGATCGGCGCTGGCTGTGATTGTCTTTCTTTGTGTCGCCATCATTTCCATGATATACATCCGCTGGCTTGGAAAAGACTTATTGTCCGACGGCGCCGGCGCGAAACGATAAGCGGGGTGAGATGATGCAGAAAAAAGCAGGGCCTCTCTTTTATCTCTTCCTACTCGTATTCGTCTTTTTTGTCATGTTTCCATTTTTATGGGTGCTGCTTAGTTCGATTAAGCCGCTCAGTGAACTGTTTGGCGACAAAGCGTTTAATTGGTTTACGAGCCATCCGACGTTGAAGTCGTATGTATCGGTTTTTGTCAATTACCCATTTTTGCGCTACTTATGGAACAGTACGGTGGTGGCGACGATCACGACCGTGTACACCGTGTTTGTGGCCGCATTTGCCGCTTACGCCATCGCGCGGTTACAATTCAAGGGCAAAACCGTCATTCTTGGCCTTGTGTTAGCGGTATCGATGTTTCCGCAAATTGCCACTATTTCGCCGATTTACATGTTTGTGAAAACGTTCGGGTTGACGAACAGCTACTTAGGATTGATCATTCCGTATACAACGTTTGCGTTGCCGTTGTCGATTTGGCTGCTCGTCACCTTTTTCCGCAAAATTCCGTTTGATTTGGAAGAAGCGGCGAAAATGGATGGGGCGACGCCGATGCAGACGTATTTTAAAGTTATTTTGCCGCTTGCAGTGCCCGGGGTGTTTACGACGTCCATTCTCGTCTTCATTGCCGCGTGGAACGAATTTTTATTTGCCTTGACGATCAATACGGCGGAAAAATACAAAACCGTTCCGGTCGGCATCGCCATGTTCCAAGGCCAGTATACGATCCCGTGGGGCGAAATTTCCGCGGCGACCGTGGTGGTCACTGTTCCGCTTGTCATAATGGTGTTGCTGTTCCAGCGGCGGATTGTATCCGGGCTGACATCCGGCTCGATCAAAGAATAAGGACAAACCGAAAAAGGGGCTGGCCCAAAAGGCGATCTCCTCTCCAGAAAGACACAACCTATAAGGGTGACATGAGGGGGTCCAGTTCTTTTGGGACGCCCTTTTCTTTGTCCCGTTGACGACGGAAAGGAACACGAAATCCGTCAGTGTTGATGAATGAAGCTGGAAAGGAACTTAACGCGAACTTCGGCACGGCGAACGAACGGAGACCACGGCCGATTCGTAGGTCGGAACGAAACGCCCCTAAAGGGCTGAACCACCGCTGATTCCCTTCACCAATGGGAGAATGAGAGAAAAACAGGACCGATGCAACAAGGTTTTTCTCATTGAGAAATGAGATGGGAACGCCGGATCCGCAAAGTCTTGACTGACTCCCTCGTTTTTTCTACCTTTTAGGATGCGACGAGATGTGATATAATTAATCGAATTGAATAGTCCAAGTGAAAGGAGTATAGAAGTATGAAGAAGAAAATATTAGCAGGTTGTTTAGCTGTTTCTTGTGGTTTACTTTCTATTCACCCTGTTATGTCGGTGCCTGTTTTAGCCGCTGTTGTAAAACAACAAGAGGCAGATCCTACACGAATCACGGCACTTAACGAAAAGAATCTCATTTCGTTAATAGTAGAAGCAGAAAAACGTTATTTTTACACTGATGGAGGCGGTAAAGGAGAAACAAAAACCTTTTATATAAAAAAAATACAATATAGGTATCTTTCTGTTGATATCGGCACAAGAAAAAAGCTGCTTGAATACTTGATGATGACATTCACCAAAGAAGCTAGTGAATCATATATAAGAAAGCGCTTTATTGAATACAAAGGAAGAATGGCGCAAATCAACGCGGATACAGGAAACAGTTTGGAATTTAAGAAAACAACAGCCAAATTGATTAAAAGCTCTTCGACATCTAAGGAATATCAATTATCGGTCCCATATTCTGATAACCAATCAAAACCAGAAAGGAAAATAGTAAAGCTAAAGAAAGTAAACGGTGTATGGCGAATTGCTACGCCGCCGGAAATACTTTTTTGACGTAATTTCCGACAGAAGTCGCACACCTTAAGGAATGTGCAGGGCAACGCCCAATGAGTTGAAGGCTGGTTGTTGATAGAAGATGGATGTGTGGTCATCTAATGTTCGAACGAACGGCTGCGGAGCGAAGGAAAGCGTAAAGGATTTTGGTGTGTGGCTTACCGTTCGCCGAAGCAGATCGTTCACATCAATAAAAAACGTTTTTGCACATTCTTGCAGAGCCAATTCTCCCCTTCTGCAGAATGTGCACGTTTTATATGGAATAATCTTAAATGAAGCCGTTGGTTTTTAGGACAGAGTAAAATCCTACAATTTTCGTATTGATCGTCAAGAGGCTAGTGTAAAACATTGAAAGATGGCATTCCTCTTGAGTTCCCAATCTCTCGAACATGCCCTCTTATATCTTCATTGAAAAACTTTGCTTTTCTTGTTTCACATCGACCTGTTTTTTATTGAGAGCAGGAAATGCGTGTCTTGTCCATACATGGTGATCATTCTTTACCACTACCCGTGGTGCTAGTTGAGCGCTAGCGCTCAACTAGCCCGAGTGTTATAAGTGAATACACCAACAAGATGCCACCGAGTGCCACTTCAAACCCTGAAATCGAATTCGCACGAATGTCTGCCATACGATACTGGTCCAATAAGGACGGAGAACACCGTTTTCATCACTTTCCGTTTTTGTTTGAGCCATTTTTCTCCCATGCTTCCGATGGGCGGTGGTTCTGATTTTTGCGAGATGGCGTCCAAAAAGCGATTTGGTACTCTTTTGCCCTTCACTACTGATGAATCTTTTGTCACCTAAGTTATAGGGATGAGGAACTGGAGTCATGACGGTTTCAGCAGTCATTTTCATCACCGACCTCATAGGAAAACGCCATGTGGAAAAACACGAGCCGAACGTTTTTCAGCTGGTTTCCTTCGATCAGGATGACAGGATTTGAACCTGAGACCTCATGCATCCCATGCGTGTGCTCTACCAAGCTGAGCTACATCCCGGAGTGGCATGTCGGACATAAATAATCAGACAAGAAAAACAGGACAAGATCAACGATTAATTTATCATTTTGCACAGTGCGTATCATTGAAGAACCAAACCAATGTCATGAGTATCGATTTTTGCTCGTTGTCAACAAATTGACAAATCAACTTCATTATTTTCACAAAATGGTTTGGTATTGTAAGTTCAAGAAGGGGGGGAGGAAGATGAGAACGCTAGGGTGGATCTGTTTTTTTGTGTTTGTTTTGCCGTTATCTGTACATGCTAAAGAGATCCAAACTATCATTGATCAAACACCTGACTACGGGATTGTGAAAATGGCTAGCGGGGTCTATGATGAATCATTGATACTATCGAAACCGCTTACGTTAGAGGGAGTAGGGAGGGTGACGATCCGGTCGTGCCGTTTACCGGCTGTAGTTATTACTGGTCACCATGTTGTGTTGCGAAATATAATGATTCAACAGTGTAGGAGAGCTGAAAGCGCTGCACTAGTTGTAACGGGTCATGACCACATCATTGAATATGTACAAATAGTTGCAGCCAAACGTGGTATACAACTGAATCAAGCAAGCAGAACATCTATTGCTCATTGTCTCATTCGAGGGACAAGACAAGATAACGGCATTGACTTATGGGACTCATCCCAAAACATCATAAAATACAATACAATTAAGCAAGTAAAAGATGGGATCTACATAGAGAACAGCAATAAAAATGAAGTGAAAGCCAATTTTATTCATAATTCTCGGTACGGTATTCATGTCATGTTTTCGGACGATCTTATGATTAAGAGAAATTTATCTGAGCATAACCTCGCCGGTGCCATGATAATGGGAACGAAGCGGACGGTGATTGAGCACAATTCATTTCGTCAAAACAATCGTCATGTCCATTCCCAGGGTCTTCTTTTATATAATGCGATGAAAACAAGTGTTAAGAAAAATGTCATTGCTGCGAATCGTGTTGGCGTTTATGCTGAGAATGCTTACAATGTCCAACTTATAGGAAACTATTTTCTCCGCAATGCGATTGGGATGCAATGGAATATCTCGAAAAAAAATTATATAGCGGACAATTCATTTGTTGGTAATGTTTATGATGCACAGGCCATTCGATGCTTCAACAATACCATCATCCATAATTATTGGGATACTTCGTTGAAACTCGATCAAACAGGTCGCGGATTTAGCGCCATTCCGTATCGGGCTGATCCCTTTTTTTTGGCACTGACGACAAATGTGCCTGAGTATCAGCTGTTTTTTCAAGCACCAGGCATGCTTGTTTTACAAAAACTATTGCGTAGTCCTGATGACGAAGTGATGATTGATCATGCTCCGCGAATGAACGCGTTGAAAATTGAGCAAACACATCGTTTATCCACTGATCCATTAAACGTAAATAGGATGAGTCTGGTAATGATAGTTGGAAGCATTAGTCTACTAATTATGGGGAGGAAACGCGGATGAGAAAAATATGGATTTTTTCTATATTGATGATCATGTTGTTCATGATGAGCGGTTGCAGTCAAAAAGCGAAACCAGTTGCGATTGATGAAAAAAATGATAAATGTGATACCTGTCATATGGAGGTAGGAAATAATTCGTTTGCGACAGAATTAGTGTTAAAAAACGGAAAAACGCTTAAGTTTGATGATATCGGTTGTATGTATGCATGGGTGAATGAACATAAAAAAGAAAAAATCAATACGATGTTTGTTCGAGATTACAAAACAAGCGCTTGGCTAGAAGCAGACAGCGCCACGTATGTATACGATAAAAACATTCACACGCCAATGGCTTATAATGTTATTTCATTTCAAGATGAAAAAGCGGCCAAACGGTTTATCCAAAACAATGGTGGTACGCTTCTTACGTATGATCAATTAGCGCATCATACATGGGAGAGAAATAAAGAGATGATGATGAAAATGAAACACAAAAAAATGAAGCATGGAAAAAAGGAAATGAACAAACATGACAATCATATGGGCAACTGAGCGACAGTTGTCCTTTTTCTGTCGGGAGGAGATAAAATGAAAACGATCGCGCGGTTGGAGTGGCGGCTGGTCATGCGGCAACATTCCTCCTACGGATTCATTTTATTATGGGTCGTAGTACTGTCATTATTGTTTTTTATTGCACGAGATACTATAGATTTTGCTGGCTATACGAATATGACAGCAACGACTGCCAACATGATGCTTTATTTGTTGCCGCTATTTATGTTGATTTCTGGTTCATTTACCATTGCGAGCGAGATCGAAAACGGACAATGGCGGTTGTTGCGAACGTATCCGTTGTCACCTGCGGCATATATAGCTGGAAAGTGGTTGGGGCAATGGTTTGGACAGATGATTTTATTTACGCTTAGTTTTGGCCTGAGTTTGATGTTTAGCCTATCGACGGGTGTGGCGTTACCGATGAAATGGATCATTGTGTTATATCGTTTTTCATCGGCTTTGATTGCCTTTTTTCTTATGATTGGCTTAGCGGTCGGTTCATTCGTTTCGACTCGATGGCAGGCGTTGATCGTCTCTGTTAGCATTTGGTTTTTATTTGTTATGATCTGGCCAACAATGTTGATTGCCGTGTTGAATGTCGTTCCTTATCCGTTTATTGCTCCTTTGTTAAAAAGTGTAACGCTTTTGAATCCGGCGGAAGTAGTACGAGTAGCCTTTGTCGTACAAATGGGAGGAAGCGCTGTTTTTGGACAAGTGTATGATCATTTACTTGGGCAATGGCAGAAGCCATTCGGTTTCATTTTGTTGGTGTATGCCACGATCTATGGTAGTGCAATATGGCTTATTGCCGCGAAGCAATTGGCAAGGAGGAGATCGATATAATGGGACTGAAGGTAGGAAAAGTGACGAAAAAATATAAGCAGAAACTAGCGCTTCTGTCCGTATCGCTTCAAGTGGATCGAGGGGAATGCTTGGTGTTGTGTGGAGGAAATGGGGCCGGAAAAAGCACGCTCCTTCAGATTTTAGCAGGTGTGCTTTCTCCGACCACCGGTACGGTAACGCTTGATGGAGTATCACTACACGAACATCGCGAAGCGTATATTTCACAAATCGGATATATGCCTGATGATTTTCATGCTCGACCAATGATAACCGTGCAAGAGTTTTTGGCTTTTTATGCGTCATTGCGGAACGCTTCAGCAGCACAGGTGGAAGAAATACTGCATGACATAGGGCTAGAAAAACATAAAAAAGAATGGATCAAGCAGTTATCAAAAGGAATGAGACAGCGCTTATTATTGGGACAAGCGTTGTTAGGAGAGCCAACGCTTCTGCTCCTTGATGAGCCGACAAACGGTCTTGACCCGTTTTGGATCGATCAGTTTATCGATATGTTGAAGAACAGAAAGAAGAAGGGAGGGATCATCGTGTTTTCAACACATATGATGGACGTGGCCGCTGAAGTAGGTGATCACATATTGTTTATGAAAAATGGTGAGATTGTAAAACAAATCGATACCAGTCACATCTGTGACAAGGAGAAAATGATAGTGCAACTTTTAAACTGGCATCGGAAGATCTAGGAGGCTGGTGAAAACGGTTGTTTCTGTTGAGCAATGGGGGATCGTTTGAAAGGAGATCCTAAGGCGACGAGGTTTTTCTATTGGAGAAACGGACTTGACAACAAGCGGCTTGCTCCCTTAAATCACCGACCTCCTAGGAGGCTGGTGATTTAATCTTGGATCCAGCTCTGCAATGTCACTTCTCAACTAGAAAAACCTTGGTGCATTCTGCTTTTCGCATGTTCTCCCATTGATGAAGGAACTCAGCTGTTTTTCCCCGCCCTTCTAGCAATTGAGTGATGTACCGGTCAACGGGTTTATATCGATTGGCTCACGAAAAAGGTCCATGGACAGCGTGATCTGCCCTCCACCCGGGGATGAAAATCTGGCGCCAGTGTGGCATTTTCACGAAAAACATGGTTTTTATCATTTTCTCATGAAAGATTAACGCAATCGGAATCAATCTTACTAGATATTTTTAAGTCATTCATGCTATACAAGAGGATGTATCGCAGCCCGAATGGTTACGTAGAGCCATTCAAAGTATTTTGGCCGGAAAAGGGAGTGAAACTCTAGGTGAGAAAGAACATGCATCCTCAAGACGTGGTGTCTCCATTTATTTTTTATGATGCGAAAGGAAGAAGGAAAGTAATCGTTAAGGCCGTGCTTTTTGTGAGCATCATCGTTACTGTCGTTGTTTTCTACGCTTTCTTTCGCAGCATTTTTTCGCCCATCCATCTTCCATATGAAAATGTCTTTCCAACAACTACTAAAAAAATGATTTCGTCAGATGAAAAGATTGGTGATTGGCAATTACAAGAAGAATTAAAACTAGACAAAAACCGTAATTATCACCATTGGAAACAGTGGAAACAAAACGCAGATCATAGTAAACCTAATGAAGTTTACGGATTTTACGTTAATTGGGATGAAAATAGCACGTCTTCGTTAAAAGATCACATCCGTTCGTTAACAGTGTTAGTTCCTGAATGGTATCATTTGAATCGAGATCTTACAATTACTAGCGAAAAGAGAGCGGATATTGTCAAACTAGCCAAAGATCATCATGTCAAAATTGTTCCTTTAATTAATAATTTTACTGCCGAAAGTGCAGGGCCAGATAGTTCTATCGTAGATCGATTGTTGCGAGCCCCTGCTGATCAGCAAAAACAAGTTATCGCGAATTTAGAGAAACAAATTGAGGACAATCACTTCGCAGGTGTAAATATTGACTTTGAATCCATCCCTGTACAAGATCGACAAGCATTGACAAAGTTTATGAAGGAGCTTGCTTTTGCGTTTCATCAACACCGTTTGCTTGTAACGCAAGATGTGCCGGCCGATGACCGTGCTTTTGATTACCGCGCTTTGTCTAAAGAAGTAGACCGCCTCATTGTCATGATGTATGACGAACATTATACAGGAGGAGACCCAGGTCCAATCGCTTCTATCGGATGGTTTCAACATACGCTCGAACATTTACCCATCCCTCCGGAAAAGCGAATTATTGCTCTTGGAAACTACGGATATGACTGGACAATTGGCGGCAAAACTCCAGCGGTGTCGCTCACCTTTTCTGATATTATGGATATCGCCGGTGATGGAGATTTAAAAATTAAATGGGATAAACTGAGTGAAAACCCGTATATTGAGTATGAAAATGGAAAGGACAAGCATATCGTCTGGTTTTTAGATAGCGTGACTTTTTATAATGAAATGAAGCTAGCGTCTGAGAACGGCACAAGAGGATTTGCGCTTTGGAGAATGGGGGCAGAGGATCCAACTGTGTGGGAATTGTTAAAGAACGGTGTAAAAAAAATCAGTCTGCTACACACAATTCCTAGCACGGATCGGGTCGCTTATTCCGGAAAAGGGGAAATATTAAGAGTCGTTCATGTGGGGCGAAATGGCTCAAGAGAATTTCATCTGGATCCAAGCGGGAATCTTACTGATGAAAGATATCAGTCATTTCCATTATCCTATGATGTTGAGCGATATGGGCAACCAAAAGAGAAAAAAGTAGTCTTAACATTTGATGACGGTCCAAATCCTAAGTACACGCCGGAAATTCTCGACATTCTGAAACAGTTTCATGTAAAAGCTGACTTTTTTGTCGTTGGAGAAAATGCTGGAGAATATCCCGATATAATGAAAAGGATGTATAACGAGGGGCACGAGATAGGTAATCATACGTTCACACATCCGAACATTGCTGAGACGTCTCCGCTGCGTACAAAGCTAGAGCTAAACGCAACCCAGCGGCTTATCCAAGAAGTGACGGGCCATTCTACGGTGTTGTTTCGGCCGCCGTATGAAGCGGATGCAGAGCCTTATTTAGCGAGTGAAATACTGCCGATTTTGCGTGCCCAAAAGATGAATTATATTATGGTTGGGGAAAAAGTAGATCCGCAAGATTGGACCCGGCCAGCTGTGAAAGAAATAGTGAAGCGTGTGGTCACTCCGATATTGCGTGGAGAAGGAAATGTTATTCTTCTTCATGATGCAGGAGGGGACCGGACTCGTACAGTGGAAGCACTGCCAATCATTATAAAAACGCTCAGAGAGCATGGATATCGCTTTGTCACTATTGCTGGGCTATTAGGAAAAAAACGCGACGATGTAATGCCGAGTGTGTATTCTTATGATGCATTATGGCTACCGTATGATCGAGCTGTTTTTTCCGGAATGGAGTATTTTACAAAGATAGTAACAATTATCTTTTACGTTACTATTGGATTAGGGATTTTTCGTTTGTTATTTTTCATGTATTTTTCGTTTAAACAAAAAAGAAGGAGTCAATCTCACTCCATAACAGATGATCAGCCTTTGGTCAGTGTTGTCATAGCAGCGTATAACGAAGAAAAAGTAATAGGCAATGCAATCCATTCGATACTGGCCAGCGACTACCCGTCCTTAGAAGTGATTGTAGTGGATGATGGTTCACGCGACAACACCGCTAAAGTTGTCGGAGCAATTGGTCGTAAGTATCCGAATGTCCACTTAATTCAAAAAGAAAACGGCGGAAAAGCATCTGCGATCAACCGAGGATTTCTAGAAGCACGTGGAGATATTATCGTTTCATTAGATGCGGATACAATTCTTGCGCCTAATGCGATTTCGTTGATGGTCCGTCACTTTGCCGATCCTCATGTTGCCGCCGTTTCTGGAAACGTAAAAGTGGGAAATCGGCGCAAACTACTTACTGTATGGCAACATATTGAATATGTTACGGGCTTTAATTTAGAACGCAGGGCATTTGATGAGTTAAACTGTATTACTGTTGTGCCGGGTGCCATTGGAGCATGGAGAAAACAGCTAGTGAAACAAGTAGGATATGTAAGTGAAGATACATTAGCAGAAGATACAGATTTGACATTAACCCTTTTGCGTCAAGGATATCGAATTGTTTATGAAGACCAAGCATACGGCTATACTGAGTCTCCAGAAGATGTAAAAAGTTTAGTTAAACAGCGATACCGCTGGTCGTATGGTACGTTGCAGTGCTTATGGAAGCATCGAAAAGCGCTGTTTAATCCAAAGCATAAATCGTTAGGATTTATCGCTTTACCGAATATGTGGATATTCCAATTTTTGTCGCAGTCTGTCTCTCCCTTCGTTGATTTATTGATGGTGATTAGTTTGCTTAGTAACCATCCGTTCAAAGTATTAGGATTTTATCTTCTATTTGTAGCCATAGACTTGTTTGCTTCGCTTTTTGCTTTTTCGTTAGAAAAAGAAAATCCCAAGCCGCTGCTTTGGTTGGTAGTGCAACGGTTTATTTACCGTCAGATAATGACATATGTTGTCATAAAATCCATTCTGTCAGCCATTCAAGGTGTTGAGGTAGGGTGGAATAAGCTAAAACGATTCGGTAGTGTTGAACGATCGATTAGTCAAAACAAAACATCGATCTCTTAGATTAGTAATGATTACTGCGAGGCCGAGCCATAGGAAAAGCTGTGAACAGGCTTTCTGTGGCTTGGCCGTTTTCGAATGCTCCTAGTGGAGGTGAATCGAAACGGCCGATGAAAAACCGCTGATTCCCTTCATCCATGGGAGAATCAATCAGTAAAAAGCAGGATCGATGCAGCAAGGCTTGTCTCATAAGTTCGGTGAAAAACGGCTGCCACGAGCAACTCAGCGGCATTTCGCCAAAAAAAGAAGGCTGATGTCGCCGGTCTTTTCTAACTGAGAAATAGATCGACATCATGAAAAACGTTTTTTGTCAAGTACATTTTGCCCTAAATCACCAACGTTCTAAGACAGATGGAAAAAACAATGCTTGACAACCAACCGGCCTTTTCGATACGATGGAGATGTAATCGATTACATAGATGAGAGGACAAAACGAATGGCAAGCATAAAAGATGTAGCGAAACGGGCGAACGTGTCGACGGCGACCGTGTCGCGCGTGCTGCGCAACGCTGGCAACGTCACCGAAGAGACGAGGCAGCGCGTGCTCGAAGCCATTGAAGAGCTGAACTACCAGCCGAACGTGCTCGGCCGGTATTTGCGCCGCATGGAAACGGAAACGGTGCTCGTCGTCGTGCCCGATATTACGAATCCGTTTTTCTCGAAAGTGTTGCGCGGCATCGAAGCGGTCGCTCTCGAGCACGGCTATCAAGTGCTGCTTGGCGATACGCAAAACGATGCCCGGCTTGAGGAGCAGTATTTAAATGTGTTGCCGCAGCGGCAAGTCGACGGGATGATTTTTTTGACCGCCCGCATCCGCAAAGAGCTGATGGAAGAGATGGCGCGGCAGTTTCCGATCGTTCTCGCGTGCGAGTATTTGGAAGGGACGGACATCCCGACCGTTTCGATCGATAACATCAGCAGCGCCCGCAAGGCGACAGAACATTTGATTCGCCTTGGCCATCGCCGCATCGCCCACCTGTCCGGGCCGATGAACATCATTTTGAGCCGCGATCGGCTGCGCGGCTACTACCAAGCATTGGCACAGCATGACATCGATGCCGATCCAGCGCTCGTGCAGGAAGGCGATTTCACTTATGAATCCGGCTATAATGTGACATTGAAGCTGCTCGCTCTCGAAGAGCCGCCGACGGCGATTTTCGCCGCCAACGATGAGATGGCCATTGGGGCGATCAAAGCGGTTCGCCATCGCGGCGGCCGTGTTCCGGATGATGTCGCTGTCGTCGGGTTTGACGATATTCAAATGGCCTCGATTTTTGAACCGAGCCTCACGACGATCGCCCAGCCGATGTTTGAAATCGGCCAAAAAGCGATGGAGCTTTTGCTTCAGCTGATCGAAGGGGGCAATGTCGGCCGCCGCCAGTTTGTGTTGCCTGACCGTCTCGTCGTTCGCGATTCATGCGGGGGAAGCGCTTGAAGGAGTGAAAGCGCTCCCCTACACCAGCCGGGCTTGGCTGTCTCGTTTTTGGTGATGTAATCGATTACATAGCGAGCGGTGCTGCTTCAGATGATAAGCAACAAAAGAGGCTGATCGTCGGAAAAGATGCATGGGCAGCGCGAACTGCTCTCTACCCGGGATGAAACTTGGATCAGTTCGGCATTTTCATCAGAAATAAAAGGAAAGGCAAGGGGGAAATCATATGGAACGCGCACGTCCAATCCGCCTCGGATTGATCGGGGCTGGCGGGATTTCCAAAGAACATCTTCAAGCGGCGCTTAAACTTCCGGAACGCGCCGTTTTGCAAGCGATTTGTGACGTCAATGAACAAGCAGCCGCGGAAAAAGCGAAAACGTACGGCATTCGCGATGTGTACCGCGACTACAAAGAGTTGCTCGCCTCGCCCGATGTCGATGCGGTCATCATCACGGTGCCGAACTTTTTGCACGCTCAAGTGGCGGTCGACAGCTTGCGGGCCGGAAAACACGTGCTTTGCGAAAAGCCGATGGTGACGAAAGCGGAAGAGGCGGACGCCATCATCCGCGCCCGCGACGAGTCGGGAAAACAGTTTATGGTAGCGCTGAACAACCGGTTCCGCCAAGCGGCGCAATGGCTTCATGAGCGAATCCAATCCGGCGCGTTCGGCGAGATGTATTACGCGAAAACAGGCTGGGTGCGCCGCCGCGGCATTCCCGCATGGGGGGCATGGTTTTTTGACCGCGAGCGCTCCGGGGGCGGTCCGCTCATCGATTTGGGCGTCCATATGCTCGATGTCACGCTCTGGCTGCTCGGGAATCCGAACCCGGTTGCCGTGACCGGGAAAACGTACGCCAAATTCGGTCCGCGCCATCAAGGAGCATGGCCGGGGACATCGTTTGCGCCGAACGCTGCGTATACGGTCGAAGATTTTGCTTCCGCGTTCATCCAGCTCGAAAACGACGCGACGGTGCTCCTTGAGACGAGCTGGGCGTCGCACATTGAAGAAGAGCGGGCGTATGTCGAGTTTCTCGGCACGGAAGGCGGCGTGTGTTGGGAGTGGAATGTGGCCGGCAACCGCCAAGAAGTGAAATGGTTCCGCAATGAATCCGGCGTCCCAGCTGATGTCACGCTCCATTTTGACGATCAAGGCGAACGGGTGGCGCTGCTTGACCATTTCTTGACAAGCATCGCCGAGAATACACCGCCGCTTTGCACCGCTGAACAAGGGCTTACGATCGCCAAAGTGTTGGAAGCGATTTACGAATCGTCTGAACAAGGGCGGCAAGTTCGCCTCGAATGGTGAGAAACGCTCCATGAACCGCGCTGGCGTCCCAACGAGTCGCGAACATGGAGAAACATTCCAAAAAAACACTCCGCCTAGCCGCGTACAGGCAGGCTGAAAAAACAAGGGGGAGCGAACGGATGACCACACCGATCCGCGTCGTCGTTTGGAACGAATTTCGCCATGAAAAAAAAGATGAACAAGTCAAAGCGATTTATCCGGAAGGGATGCATACCGTGATCGCAGGCTACCTAGCTGAAGCCGGGTTTGACACGGCGACCGCTGTGCTCGACGAACCGGAGCACGGCTTGACCGACGAAGTGCTCGACCGGTGCGATGTCCTCATCTGGTGGGGGCATATCGCCCATGATGAAGTGAAAGATGAAGTGGTCGAACGCGTCCATCGCCGTGTGCTCGAAGGAATGGGGCTCATTGTCCTTCATTCCGGCCACTTCTCGAAAATTTTCAAAAAGCTGATGGGGACGACATGCAATTTGAAATGGCGCGAAGCCGATGAAAAAGAACGTCTCTGGGTCGTCGCCCCGGGCCACCCGATCGTCGAAGGGATCGGGCCGTACATCGAGCTCGAGCAGGAAGAAATGTACGGCGAGTTTTTCGACATTCCGGAGCCGGACGAAACGATTTTCATCAGCTGGTTTGAAGGCGGGGAAGTGTTCCGCAGCGGCTGCACGTTCACGCGCGGGAAGGGGAAAATTTTCTACTTCCGCCCTGGCCATGAAACGTACCCGACGTACCATCACCCGGACGTGCTGAAAGTGATCGCCAACGCCGTCCGCTGGGCCGCGCCGGTCAACCGCGGGGAAATCGTCTTCGGCAACGTCAAGCCGCTGGAACCGATCAAAGCGAAACAAGGGGGAACAGCGCAATGAAACCGATCAATGTCGGCATCATCGGCACCGGCTTTTCCGCCTCATCCCATATCGAGGCGCTCCGCCGTCTGCCGTTGGTGAACATTGTCGCCATCGCCTCAAGCAGCCAAGAAAAAGCGGAAGAAGCCGCGCGCCGGTTCGGGATTCCGAAAGCGTACGGCGACTACCAAGCGCTGATTGATGACCCGGACGTGGAAGCGGTCCATAACTGCACGCGCAACGTCTTGCATTTTCCGATCAACAAGGCCGTGCTCGAGGCGGGGAAGCATTTGTTGTCGGAAAAGCCGCTCGCCATGGACAGCGAGCAGTCGGCCGAACTGAAACAACTGGCGGAAAAAAGCACAGGGTTAAGCGCTGTCTGCTTCAACTACCGCCACTACCCGCTCGTTACTGAGGCGAAAGAGCGGCTCGCCCGTGAAGCGAAGCGCGTCCATTTCGTCTATGGCGGCTATGTGCAAGACTGGCTGCTTTATGACACTGACTACAACTGGCGGCTCGACCCGGCGCAAAACGGTCCGTCGCGCGCCATCGCCGACATCGGCTCGCACTGGTGCGACACAGTGCAATACGTGCTCGGCAAACGCATCGTCGAAGTGTTCGCCGATTTGTGCACCGTCCATCCGGTTCGCTACAAGCCGAAGCAGGAAGGAAGCACGTTCACATCCGGATGCGCTCAAGACGCTGAACCGGTGCAGATTGATACGGAAGATGGCGGCAGCGTGCTCGTCCATTTTGACGACGGCACCCACGGCGCGTTCACGATTTCCCAAGTGAGCGCCGGCCGGAAAAACCGGCTCTATTTTGAAATCGCCGCCGATGCCATGACGCTCGCTTGGGACCAAGAGCATCCGAACCGCCTGTGGGTCGGGCGCCGCAACGGCCCGAACGAAGAAGTCGTCCGCGACCCGGCGCTTTTGTCGCCGCGCGCCGCCTCGCTCGCCCATTACCCGGGCGGCCATGAAGAAGGCTGGCCGGATGGGCTGAAAAACTTGTTCTTAGACTTTTACAGCGCCATCAGCCGGAAACAGCGCGGCGAGGCGCTCGGCAAGCTGCCGTTTGCGACGATCGCCGACGGCCATCATACGATGACGATCGTTGACGCCATTTTGGAAAGCCACCGGACAAAACGATGGGTGCGAGTGGCGGAATAAACAGCGTCAGCGCGGCCAGCACGGGCGCGAACGGCGCGCTAAAACAAAACGACACGGTGGGGCCGGCCGCCGACTGACCGGCCCTACACGGCGAGAAGGGGGAGAAAAACAAATGAAAGTAGGCGTATTTACCGTCTTGTATCAACAGCTGCCGTTTGAAGACATGCTCGACAAAGTGGCCGCGATGGGCATTGAAGCCGTCGAGCTTGGCACCGGCAATTACCCGGGCAGCGCCCATTGCGATCCGGATGCCCTGTTCGATCAGCCGGACAAAATCAAGGCGTTGAAAAAAGCGGTTCACGACCGCGGACTTATCATCAGCGCGCTCAGCTGCCACGGCAACCCGCTCCATCCGGACAAATCGTTTGCGAAACAATCGCATGACACGTGGCGGAAAACGGTCAAGCTCGCTGAGCAGCTCGAAGTCCCGGTCATCAACGCCTTCTCCGGTTGCCCGGGCGACCATCCCGGCGCCAAATATCCGAACTGGGTCACGTGCTCCTGGCCGCCGGATTATCTAGAAATTTTAAAGTGGCAATGGGACGAAGTCGTCATCCCGTACTGGCGCGAAGAAGCGGCGTTCGCCAAGGAGCACGGCATCACGCAAATCGCCTTTGAAATGCATCCGGGCTTTGTCGTCTACAATCCGGAAACGCTCCTCAAACTGCGCGAGCACGTCGGCGAAGCGATCGGCGCCAACTTCGACCCGAGCCACCTGCTTTGGCAAGGCATCGACCCGGTTGAAGCGATCAAATGGCTCGGCCGCGAAAAAGCGATTTTCCACGTCCATGCGAAAGATACGTACTTGGACGAAGCGAACATCCGCAAAAACGGCGTGCTCGATACGAAACATTACAGCCAAATTCTCGACCGCTCGTGGGTGTTCCGCACCGTCGGCTACGGGCAAAGCGAAAAACGGTGGCGCGACATCGTCAGCGCCTTGCGCGCCGTCGGCTATGACTATGTGCTCTCCATTGAACACGAAGACATGCTCGCCTCGATCGACGAAGGGCTGTCCAAAGCGGTGGCGCTCCTCAAACACGTGCTGTTCAAAGAAGAACTGCCCGAGATGTGGTGGGCATAAAAAGAAGGCGGCGAGGAACAGGGCTCTTTGCCGCCGATCGTTTTTTGCGCTAGAAGGTCGGTCATTTAGTGCAAAATACTACCGATTTGATCCGTTTCTCAATTAGAGAAACCTTGCAGAGCCAGCTTTCTTTTCTGAATGAAAATGCCGAACTGGCGCGAGATTTTCATCCCCGTGTGGAGGGCAGGCCGCGCTGCCCATGGATCTTTTTTGAATGAAAATGCCCCCGATTCGTTTGTGACAGCGGTTTTCCCCCCCCTCCTAGAAGGCCGGTGAAGAACGGCTGTTTCTTTTGAGCAATGGGGGAGCGTTTGAAAGGCGAGCCTAATGTGACAAGGCTTTTCTATTTGCGAAATGAGCTTGATAAGCGGCTTGCCCCTTCAATCCCCCCTCCTAGAAGGTTGGTGGAAAAACATCTGTTTCCCTTTATCAATGGGGAAATGCGTGAAAAGCAGGACCGATGGATCAGGGTTTTTCTAGTTGAGAAATGCCGTTGCAAGGCTGTATCTAGGATGAAATCCCCCTCCTAGACACGCCTTCCCAGAGCCGCTCGCGTTCTCCCGAAAAGGCGCGGAGCGATGGGGCTACGCTCTTACCCAGCGAGCGCCGCTTGGCGGCGAATGCGCCCTTTCATGAACAGAAGCTGATGTCCGTCGACGGTCAAATCGATCATCGCCCCGGCGAGCACCTCGTGTTCCGACTTCCGCTCATTCGCCTGCAAATACGCGACCCGATACCACTTTCGCCCGTATTCAAAGTACATGTACCGCCCGCGGCGGAAATCGATCCAAAACTTCACCGTCTCCCCATTGACCGTCTTCCAGACATACCCCCACGCCCGGTCTTGGCGAATTGGCGCCATTTTCGGGCGCGCCGAATTGACCGCTTCGTAGTACAACCGATGTTTCACGTCAAACAGCACCACGATTTCCCGCCCCTTTCCAATAGGCTGATACTTATATGTATAGCTCTTCACGAAAAAATAGACATGCCTATTTCTCCGCCTTCCCTATTACCCGTCCCGCAAGCAGCCGGACGGCGAGCGTTAAGAAAAACATGGTGACGAAAGAGTACCCCCATGTCCAGTGGCGGTACTCAATCAAATCCGTATACCGCTCAAATACTACCTCTACTCCCGTCAACACCGCCGCATACCCCGCACATTGCGCCGCCACGCCCAACCAGCCCGAACGCCTTGATGTCGCATACACATAGACGCTAACGACCGGATAGAGAAGATATTCAAAAATGACACTATTGTCCGTATAAGCGGCCAAAAACCGAACTGGATACTCAAGCAGCCCAGCTCCAGCCACGATCGCGCCAAAAAAACTCGCCGCATACGCATTGAGCAAAAACGAAATCGACACTTCCCGCAACGACAACAAGCGGAAACTAAGCAAAAGCAATCCGATGCCGATTGCCACGAGCAGCCAAAGAACGAGCCATTCCATACAAGCCTCCACGCACGAATCGTGTCGATTTTTCTTAGTATGGCACGGGGGAGGGGGGAGTATGTGAAGTTTTTGGCCTAGCATTTTATAACACACAGTTGATTTAGCCAGAAACAAATAGTCCTTAGGACAAGGGTCTTCTGCCTGTTCTTTCTATGAAAAAAAGGCGAGATTTTGTAAAATAATCGTATAGTCTCGTAGATGGAGGAATGGATATGCCGATATACAATAAACTCGTTCGCGACCGCATTCCGGCCATTATCGAACAAGCGGGAAAAACGTTCACTACTCGCATACTCGACGCGGAAGAATATAGGAAAGAACTACAGAAGAAAGCGTTTGAAGAGCTTGAGGAGTATGTTCAGTCAGCGACCGACGAGTCCGCCCTCGAAGAGCTTGCGGATGTGTTGGAAATTATTCATGCCTTAGCCGCGTGTCATGGCGCTTCGATCGAACAAGTGGAACAAATCCGGGCGAAAAAAGCAGAAGAGCGCGGCGGCTTCCGTGAAAAAATTTTTTTGGTCGAGGTTCATGATGAGTAAAGTCGAGTTGATTTCCCGGCGGCTCATTGACAAGCTGCAGGAACAGATAAGCCGCTCATCGACGATATACATATTGACGTCGTTTGCCATGAAATCCGGGGCCCGCCTATTGAAGGACAGTTTGCGGGTAGCTGCAGAGCGGGGTGCAGACATCAAAATTTGTGTTGGGGATTATTTGTTTGTCACCCAGCCGGAAGCGTTGCGTGAACTGATGTCGATTCATCCCGACATCGAAGTGCGCCTGTTTAGAAGTGATGGGATTTCGTTTCATCCGAAGGCTTACTTGTTTGAAGATAGCGAACAAGGCTACTTTGTCATCGGGTCTTCTAATTTATCCCGTTCGGCTCTCACAGACGGCATCGAGTGGAATGTGGGGCTGGATAAAAGTGTTGATGAAGATATATTTGCCGAAGCGATGGAGCAGTTTTTAAAGCTGTTTTACGCTCCGGAAACGGTGGCGGTCAACGCCGAAACAATCGCAGACTATGAAAAACAGTATCAAGATAATCACCAACGCCATCCTAACCTATCTCGTACATGGGCTGAGGCAGAGGAAATCGAGTTAATGTTTCCGGCGGAAACGGAAAAGAAGCAAGAGGTGGAGACGGCGGACAAGGCCGATGTTGTTCATGAGACGGCTACTCCATATGGAACGATCCAGCCGCGCTTTGCCCAAGTTGAGGCATTGGAGCGGTTGGAAGCGGCCTATGAAGAAGGATACGATAAAGCCATGGTTGTCATGGCGACCGGGCTTGGGAAAACGTATTTGGCCGCTTTTTTTGCCCGCCGTTTTTCGCGAGTGCTGTTCATCGCCCACCGCGAGGAAATTCTTCGCCAAGCAAAACAGTCGTTCGAACGTGTGATCCCGGATCGAACGGCGGGTATATACGACGGCAATCAAAAAGACGGAAGTGCGGATATGGTGTTTGCCTCGATCTTTACGCTGAGCATGAAAAAACATTTGTTTTCGTTTCGTCCTGACTCATTTGACTTAATTATTGTGGATGAGTTTCACCATGCGGCGGCTCGCTCGTACGAACGCGTCCTTCGTTATTTTCAGCCGAAATTTTTGCTTGGCATCACCGCCACTCCAGATCGGAACGACAATAAAGATGTGTACGCGATTTGCGATGGAAACGTTGCCTACCGGATTGACTTTATTGAAGCAGTGCAGCGCGGTTGGCTTGCGCCGTTTCACTATTATGGCGTGTACGATGACACTGATTATTCGCAAATCAAATGGCTCGGCAACCGCTATGATGAGAAAGAATTGCTTCAAGCGCAACTTCGCGGGGAGATGGCGGAGAACATTTTGCGAGCGTGGGAGCAGTATAAGAAAACAAGAACACTCGTCTTTTGTTCATCGATTCGGCAAGCCGATTTTCTGTCCCGATATTTCCAACGCCATGGCTACCGGACGATCAGCCTTCATTCGAAGCAGACGGCCATTTCGCGCAAGCAGGCCATTGCCATGTTGGAGCGCCGTGAACTGGATGCTATCTTCACCGTCGATTTGTTCAATGAAGGGGTCGATATTCCTTCTGTCGATACCCTTTTGTTCGTGCGGCCGACGGAATCGCTGACTGTCTTCACCCAGCAAGTCGGGCGCGGGCTGCGGCTGTATGAAGGCAAGGACTACTGCGTCATTATTGATTTAATCGGAAACTACCGCAATGCCGATGTCAAGCTGCGCCTGTTTGATGCACAGCGGGGCGAAACGAAGAAAAAAGCGAGGGAATCCGTTGTGCCAACGGTTCCGGAACCATGCCAACTGCATCTTGATGTCCAGGCCATCCATCTTCTCGAGGAGATGCAGAAAAAACGCCAACCGCGCAAAGAACGGCTGCTGGCCGATTACAGAGAGCTCAAGCAGGAGTTGGGCAGACGACCAACGTATTTAGAATTGCATCTCCAAGGCCGAAGTGAAGCGGCGGAGTACAAACAAGAGTTCAACTCTTATGTCGGCTTTTTATATTGGGCCGGGGAGCTGTCGGATTTAGAGAAGGAAGTGTTTCTCAAGCATGAACCGTGGCTTGTTGAGGTTGAGCGGACGGTAATGTCGAAAAGTTATAAAATGGTTGTCTTAAAAGCCATGCTCGAGCGTGGGCCTTCGGGCTGGCATGAGCCCATCACTCCGCAACAAGCGGCACCGTTTTTTCACCAGTATTTAACAGAAAAAGAATACCGGAAGCGCATCGATTTTTCCGATGGGGAAACGACATGCCTTTGGGAGTACGACGAGGAAAAAGTGAGCAAACTGATCGCTCGCATGCCGATGACGAAATGGAGCGCCAGCTCAAAGGGACTGATTTCCTTTGTAAACAATGTGTTTGCGCTCCAATTTTCCATCGCCCATGAACATGAAGAAATCTTGTACAATTGGACGAAAGAAATTTGTGAGTATCGGTTGCATGTGTATTTTGAGAGGAAGGAGAAATGAAAAAATTGATATATACACATTGTTTCATTGAACGTTAAAAATCTGCAGTGAACCTCATTTTGATGGATAAATGGGGAAAACCTTGATTTATCAAGGAAAGTACCTCATTATTTGTATAACATGGAAAACACGATTACCGCTTTACGGCAAAATAAGGTATAATGGGCTGTGTAGGCGATACCCCAAATTGCCTACTGCATCAATAATTTTATTTTGTGATCGACAGGGTTTTATCTGAACGTAGAGGGATTTAAACAAAAGATTGTTTTCATACAAAACAGTTTATTGCAACTCACATTTCACACCCTAGCAGAATGGAAAGAAAGAACTTTTTATTTCGTTTTTCTAAATACCATTTCGACCAACACGACGAGCGATAGCAATCCTTTTTTACCATCGCTAGTCGTTCCGTATGACGTTACACGTCAATGCTTTCATCCATGCGCAATCCTTGCAGGGGCCTTCGCTGATCAGGGGTGAGCGCTTTCCCTAACGCTCGTTGGATATGCCCATCCGGCAGCTCCAGTAGGACGACGTTCACATACCGGAACAACTGAAAGATCGCCTGACCGGTCGGGCGGGTCAGTTTCCGATCTCCCGCGCCCTTTCATAGCGGCCACTCAAGATATCAAGGCGGCAATTAGACCGACAACGTCACTGGCTCGAGTTGGGCATTGTGGATCCACGGGAACGAGATGATCCATCAACTGAGGAAGGTCAAGATCCTTGAACAGGGTGCTTATTCTATTCAAATAAGAACTTTCATAAATGGTCTGAATTCGAACGTCCATGATGGGCAAACTCCTTTGCTTTTCTTGGGTGTCAAAACCGTAAATTTCACTTCATTTCCAAAAGAAGTATCCCGCCTCAAGAAAACATGAAGGATGCACCCGATGAGGAGGTGGGAGATGGATGTTGGTAGGCTTTCACCAATGAATAAGATCATCTATAGGTAGAACGGATGTCTTTGGAACGAAGGGAAGCGGAACGTGTTCTGGTGTGCGGGCTTACCGTTCGACCGATATGCACAAGTCGCTTGAAGCCCCCGCCACTAAGTGAAGCGTAGGTGGCCGGGGCACAGAGACTTGGCCACAATGATTTGAACGTAATTATGGGTTGTCATCAAAAATAGCGCAAATGGTGTGAAGCCAATGGAAGTTTGGATGATTGGGTCGGCGAACAATGGGTAAGATCATTCTGGTGAAGTGAGCGGCAAACTATTTTCTCTGTCTTGCTGCAGGACAACGAGTCAAGATGTGGCCAGCGGCACATGAAATCTAGTTAATGGCTACCCCTGCCCCAGCGTATCCAGTGACAGAAGCGGCGATAGAAAGACCGGAAGTGGTGGTGAAAAATACCATGAGTAATCGATCTCCCGCATTAACAGGGATGTTTAATCCTGTGACTATTCCTGCGGCATTTTGCGGTGCGGAGATTGGGAATGTAATGGTTGGAGACAAGGTGACGAACGTGCTGGGAAGGGGAGAAAATACGTTGCTAGATGGAGAAGTAGCGATATAAAGTTGAGCGCGAATTGTAGCTGTTCCTAAAAGTGCTGTGCTTGTGGTAGCCGAAAAGTTAGCTGCTACAGCGGTAATGATTCCGGAGCGTGGAACAGTAAAAGCGATGTTGGATGTGCCGCCAAGGTTTATAGTTCCTCCAATTAAACTGATGTTGGAAGTTGCACTCCCGAAGCCAATTAAGCTTCCTGTATCGGCTAAACCTGCTACGGTAGCAGTCAAGACCACAGTGTTTCCAGATGCAAATGGGATGATGGCGCCAGCGCCAGCAGGTCCCGTGGGCCCTGTGGGTCCAGCAGGTCCTGTGGGTCCTGTGGGTCCTGTGGGTCCCGTGGGTCCTGTGGGCCCTGTGGGTCCAGCAGGTCCTGTGGGTCCCGTGGGTCCCGTGGGTCCTGTGGGTCCTGTGGGTCCCGTGGGCCCTGTGGGTCCCGTGGGTCCTGTGGGTCCCGTGGGTCCCGTGGGTCCAGCAGGCCCTGTGGGTCCCGTGGGTCCCGTGGGTCCCGTGGGTCCAGCAGGTCCTGTGGGTCCAG
>NZ_JPYA01000048.1 GCF_000750005.1 Geobacillus icigianus
CTCGGCCTTTTTTACATCGTGGGCCACATGCTGTACAGCTTGTTCCGCTTTCTTTTCTGCATGCTGAAATACTTCCTTGGCCTTATGGCCGATATGCCCCGCGTCTTTCGCTACTTCTTTGGCTGCGTGTTCAACTCTCTTTTCAATCTGATGCACCGCTTGATGCACGGTCTTCTCGGCTTTTTTCACATTGTGCGTTGCATGTTTGACCACTTGTTCCGCTTTCTTTTCCGCGTGATGAAACGCTTCTTTCGCTTTTTGGCTGATGTGCACCACATCTCTCTTTACTTCTTTGGCCGCGTGTTCGACTGTCTTTTCAACTTGATGCACCGCCTGATGCACGGCCTTCTCGGCTTTTTTCACATTGTGCGTCGCATGTTTGACCACTTGTTCTGCTTTCTTTTCCGCGTGATGAAACGCTTCTCTCGCTTCGCGGCTGATGTGCACGACATCTTTCTTTACTTCTTTGGCCGGCATCAACGTCCGTTGCTTTGGTTCACGATCCAAGCCTATCACACGAGTCTCGTCTTAAAGTTTTTCTACCGGTAACCTTGACGGGTATGGGCTGAAACGCCCCCTCTATCACTTCCCGTAACCGGTGACCCCTGTCCGGCCTTTCCCCGAAACGAGCGGCG
The DNA here is from genome assembly GCF_000750005.1 of Geobacillus icigianus. Lineage (GTDB taxonomy): Bacteria > Bacillota > Bacilli > Bacillales > Anoxybacillaceae > Geobacillus > Geobacillus icigianus. The sequence goes on from NZ_JPYA01000048.1 coordinate 636, forward strand.
CGCGCCCGGTTTTTATACCTCGACCACCTTTCCTTCCTCAACGACATGATACAGCAAATGCGCCAAATGGTGAATCGGACCGTATTCCTCTTCGCCGTCTTCCGTCATTTCCTCTTCTTCCGCGAATTCGAGGTCGTTTAAGTAGAGCGCCATAAACTCATAAAAGTCTTTCAGCTCAAAGCTGTAGCACGCGCTTGGGTCTTCGCTATCTTCTTCGTATTGAAGCATTAAATACGACACGTTACCTTCGCGATCCTCGGCATCGAAAAAGACAAAATAGCCGATGTTCGTGTCAAGATCAAACAAATGCCGCGTTCCGCCTTCGGTCGCCTTGTCAAAATCCTCTTGGCTCAACTTGCCGACGTTCATCGCTTCCACATCATCTTCACGGTGAAACTGGACCGTAAACGTTTTCAACGTCATTCCCTCCTCCAAAAATGCTTAATGAATACGTTTTGGACAGCCGCTCGAGCAGTTTCACCCCGGCTAGACTGTTCCCTTTGTCGTCAAGCGCCGGGCCGAAAATGCCGATGCCGCACCGCCCGGGCACGGCGGCGAGAATGCCGCCCGAGACGCCGCTTTTCGCCGGAATGCCGACCTTGATGGCAAATTCACCCGACGCATTGTACATGCCGCACGTGACCATGAACGTTTTACAAATGCGGGCGACATCGAGCGGCATGAGCGGCTTGCCCGAATGCGGATCGCGCCCGTCAAGCGCGAACACCAAGCCGATGCGCGCCAAGTCAACGCACGTCATTTCGATGGCGCACTGCTTCGTGTACAAGTCGATCAACTCTTCAACGTCTTCATCAATAATGCCGTGTTGCTTCAAAAAATAGCAAAGCGACCGGTTTAAAAACGCGGTTGCAAATTCGGAGCGGGCCACTTCGTCGGAGTACGAGATGTGTTCGTTGCCAGCAAGACGGCGGACAAACGCCAACAACCGGTTCAGCCGTTCGGGCACCGAGCCGCCTTCAATCATCGACGTGACGACAAGCGCGCCGGCGTTAATCATCGGATTCAGCGGCTTGGCCGGTTTTTCCTCTAACTTGGCAATGGAATGAAACGGATAATCCGTCGGCTCCATGCCAACTTTGCGGAACACTTCATCTTCTCCGTGATCCATCAACACAAGGGCGAGGGCAAGAATTTTGGAAATGCTTTGCAGCGTTACTTTCACCGTCACATCGCCGGCGCTTACTACTTCGCCGTCCGGGGTGTAAACGGCGACTGACAGTTCATTCGGATTCGCTTTGGCTAGAGCGGGAATATAATCGGCCACTTTGCCATAGCAGGCGTACGGCTTCGCTTCTTCGACAAAGCGGGCCAGTTCTTCTTGATTGTACACAAGCATCACCGATCGTTAGTATCGCCTATTTTTTCCGTTTCTATGCCCAAACGGTTCACTAACGGGAGCGCTTTGCCCTCGCCAAGCGGACCGCCGGCAAATAACGGCCCTGCTCCCCTCAAGTTGCCTCCGCTGTTTGAACAACAGCCGTTTTTCTTGTTCCCCTCCGCAAATATGTTTCTCAAATCGATCGCAAATCCGGGAAAGGGGGGGGACAGGAATCGTCTCATCGCGAACATACATCCCTTGATGGCGGAATCTCCTTTCTTCGAGCACATAGACATCCATCGTCTTTCTCCAACAACCTCGTTGTAGGCAAAGGAGAACGGTTTCAAGTATAATAAAAAAGAGGTGAGGAGCATGCAAGAAGCCATCAACATGTCCCCGTCCCCGTCATGGGAACATCAAATCGTTTGCGACAATCTTGTTTCCATGATCAAAGGAAAAAGTCCATGCCAACTTTCAATGGCATCTTTTTCTGCCTTCATGAAAAATTAGCCATTGATCTTATCCTGTTTTTCTTGTATAATGAAGTATGTCTGACCAACCTCTTCGGGATGTAGCTCAGCTTGGTAGAGCACACGCATGGGGTGCGTGGGGTCGCAGGTTCAAATCCTGTCATCCCGATCGAAGGAAACCAGCCGAAAAACATCCGGCTGGTTTTTTTGTTCTCTCACCCATTTCCTTCTCGTAACGCCGTTTTTCCCTATGAAATCAACCCGATCTGCCTTCCTGCCCAAGCGATACGGTCAACAGCCACATCAACATCTTCTGCCGTCATGGCGGCGGTGATAGAAAAGCGAATGCGCGCCGTTCCCTCAGGGACGGTCGGCGGCCGGATGGCGATGGCGGCAAGGCCCGCTTCCTGCAGCGACTCGCTCATCGCCACAGCTTGGTCGTTCGGACCGACGATCACGGGAACGATCGGCGTCTCGCTGCCGCCGGTGTCAAAGCCGAGCTGTGTCAGTTTCGTGCGGAACCGTTCACTGAAGGCGTGCAGCCGCTCGCGCCGCTCCGGCTCGGATTGGACGATACGAATGGCCGCTTCATTGGCAGCAAGGACAGCAGGCGGCAAGGCGGTCGTAAAAATGAAGCTGCGAGCGCTGTTTATCAAGTAGTCGATCAGCCACGGCTCGCCGGTGACATACGCTCCGAAGCTGCCGAGCGCTTTGCTGAAAGTGCCGATGGCGATCACATCTTCTTCTTTCTCGAGCCCGAAATGACAAAGCAGCCCTTCGCCGTTCGGCCCAAACACCCCGCCGCTGTGCGCTTCATCGACAATCAATATCGCGCGGTAGCGCCGTTTCAACTCGACAAGCTCCGATAATGGCGCCAGATCGCCGTCCATGCTAAAAACAGCATCGGTGACGATCCATTTTCGTTTGCCCGGCGGAGATTGCCTTAATAATGCTTCCAACTGATTGACGTCATTATGTCGATAGCGGAAACAGGTGGCTTTGCTCAGGCGAATCCCGTCAATTAAGCTTGCATGGTTCCACTCGTCGCTAAAGACGAGATCATCGCGGCGAATGAGCGCCGTCAGCACACCGATATTCGCGGTATAACCGCTGTTGAAAATGAGCGCAGCCTCCGCTTGTTTCCACTGTTTCAACGCGGCTTCGGCCCGCTCATAGAGCGGATGGTTGCCGACGACGAGCCGCGATGCCCCTGCCCCAGCCCCGTATCTTTGCATCGCCTCGCAGCCCGCTTCAATGAGCCGCTGGTCATCCGCCAACCCTAAATAATTATTGGACGCTAAATTTAACATTGGCTTTCCGTTCAGGATGACCGAAGCGCCTGAGGTTTGTGCTCGGCGCAGCTGGCGCTTTTGCGCTTTTTGTTCCCATTCGTGCAGTTTGGCGATTAGTTCGGTTTTCATCCCTATCCCCCTTATATGTAAACTTTTTATAAAAAATAGTTTACATTAAAAACCGCGAATCGGCTAGGAAAAGATGGTCAGTTTCGCTTGTTGATTATTTAGCACATAGTTCTGTTAATTATTGATTTCCACCCTCGACTCCATGCATAGTCCAACCGCAGACATGTCATACTATACGTGTTATCGGCAAAAAAGGAGGTATTAGAAATGGATGTCCGTCGGGCGCAAGAGATCGCCTCATCACCGGTGATGGCGAACGTCACATACAACGGCCAGCGCATTTACATTGAGCATGTCGACCAGCAAAAAGGAATGGCAACAATCCATCCGCTTGACAATCCGAATCAAAAACAAAGCGTACCGGTCGCCAGCTTAGAGGAGCATTCGTCATAAAAAACGCGGGAGAAAGGGATCGTCCTTTCTCCCGCGTGTTTGTTAATCGAAAGTCCGCCGTTTGCCTGCAGAGACTCAGGTTTTTCGATTTCCTGAAAACCGAGCACATCCGTATAAAACGCCCGCGCCTCATCCTCAGCGCCAAATGGCATGCAAATTTGCACATGATCAAGCTGTTTGTTTGATACGAATCATCGTTCCTCTCCCCCCTGTGCGAACGCCGGTTTGATCCGGCGGATGAACGAAACCGCCGCAACCGCCCAAATGAGCAGCCCGCCTTCGATCATCCAAATGTTGGTGACGGCTTTCGCTTGATAAAGCGCCGGTAAGACGTCCATCGCCACATGAAGCAAAATCGCGTACAGGACATAGCGGAACCGGCGCTGGCGAACGCCAAGCAAAACGAGGAGCGACAGCGCCACATGCACCGCCAAAGCAAACAATCGTTCTATGCCACCAACCACATACATCGCCAACGGCGTGTGCAGCACTTGTTCCTTGATCAGCTCCGCCTGCCCGATGGAAAGCGATGGGGCAATCGTTTTGTCGAAGACGCCTGTTCGGATTAAAATCAGAAGCACAATCGTGTTCACAGCGCCAAACACGCCAAGCAGCACTGCTTCCACCCCGCCGTGCCCAAGCCCGAATGACAGGCCGTCGCCATACGTCCGGTTTTGTTTCAACAGCCAGCGAAACCCGACATAACGGCCGATTTCCTCAAACACGCCGGCAGCCAGCGCGGCGTACAACACAAAGAGCCAAACGTTGTCTGTCCCTTTCAGCGCCGGCCGTCCCGGTTCAAGGACAGCGATGTGAAGCGCTTTTTCCAACACTTGTGAAAACATAAGAAACATCAGCGCACCGATGCCGAGCGCTTTCCACGAAAGCCATCCTTTTTTTCTTCCGTACCATATGAGACCAACTGGAACCAACAGTGAAATGGCGAGCTGCACCGCCACACCGATCATTCCTATGACCTCTCCCCCTCCCGCTTATTTATGAACGATTACGTTGTTCTTGCTGCTCATAAAGAAACGATCGAATGATGAGATACAAATTGCCGACAACGATGACACGATCGTCAGCCGACTAACGTTCATCATGTCCCTCCCCCTTTTCGACAAAATCGTAAAACCAGCGAAGCAAATCTTGAAACACCGTCGTGTTCAGAGAGTAGTAGATATGCTGTCCCTCGCGCCGGTCTTGCACCAAATCAGCCTGCTTGAGAATTTTCAAATGATGCGATACGCTTGGCTTTTGCATAGCAAAATGCGAAGCGATTTCTCCTGCCGTCAGCTCTCCTGCCCGCAGCAACGTTAAAATCTTCCGGCGCGTCGGATCAGCAATCGCTTTAAACGCTTCGTTGAACGACAATGGTCATCCCACCTTGTGAACGATGTTTCGATGCGTCTTACGGAGTTAGGAAGACACCGGAAGAGCGTCGGCGTTGCCTCGTATGGGCCAATGTGAACAAGTTTTCATACATGCATACGTATATAGTTAGATAGTTAGGAAAACATCTAAGTATCCGATAAACAATTTTCTATTAATCAAAGAATATTCCATTGTCATTCGACTGTCAATGCCTTTTCCCGTTTTCCCCGTAGATATCAGTGGAAAGGTGGGCGCGCAGCTAGGCGCCCCCGAATCGATGGTAACGTGGGGTTTAGCCCACTGACTTTCTTTAAAATGCGAAGACGAGAAGAAACGGCAGGAAGCAGTCATTATTTGTTGTCTTCCCACTGACTTTCGTTAAAACCTTGCCGGCCAAGCGGCGAGCAAGCGCTCGCTTTTTTCACCATCAGTTCGCCTGTTCATTGCCGCAAATTCTCCACCATGGTCCCCCTTTTTTCTGGGCGCGCATACAATGGCCATAAACGGTCTTTACGGAAAAAGGAGATGGAGACTATGGCCATTAGTAACGGAACCCAATATATCGAGCGCATTGATAATCTTCGGTCGAATGTATGGATCAACGGCGCTCAGGTCGAGGGAAAGCTGTCGGAACACCCGGCTTTTGCCGGCGTGATGCGAAGCCAAGCGCGCTTATATGACGCCCAGCACGATCCAAACAAACAGCCGGTGCTGACGTTCCGCACATCGACGGGGGAGCTGGCCGGCGCGGCGTTTTTGCGGCCGACGACAAAAGACGATCTCGAACACCGGCGCTTGGCGTTCCAAGAATGGGCGCGCTTGACAGCGGGGATGATGGGGCGATCTCCCGACTACATGAACACCGCTGTGATGGCGCTCGCTTCCGCGGCCGATTTTTTCGGGCAGCAACACCCGTCCTACGCCGAACATATTGAACGCCTCTATGAGCGGGCGATCAACAACGACTTGTCATTCACCCATACGTTTGTCAACCCGCAAGTGAACCGTTCCCTCGGCTATATGGAAGAAGACGGCGAGCCGATCGCCGCCAAAGTGATCCGCGAAACGACAGACGGACTTGTCATCAAAGGCGCGCGCCTGCTCGCCACTCAAGGCGGCATGACGGACGAACTTCTCGTTTTGCCGGCCGGCGGGACGCTTCTTGGCGATGAATACATGTACGCGTTTTCGATTCCGAGCAACACGCCGGGGTTGAAGTTCATCTGCCGCCCTTCTTTTGCCGCTGGCGCCTCTTCGTTTGACGCCCCGCTCAGCGCGCACTTTGATGAAATCGACGCCGTTGTCGTATTTGATGATGTGCTCGTTCCGTGGGATCGGATCTTTTTCTACAAAAACGCATGGATGGCCAAAGAGCTGGATGAAGAAACCCATTTGGCCATTATGCTGCTGCACCAAGTGCTGGCGCGGCGCATCGTAAAAACTGAATTTTTCCTTGGAACGGTGGAGCTGCTCAGCGAATCCATCCAAATTGGCGGATACCAGCATGTGCAAGAAAAAATCGGGGAAATCGCCGCCGCCCTTGAAGCGCTGCGGGGGATGCTTCTCGCCGCCGAGCTCCACGCGAAACCGGACCGGCGCGGCACCATGGTGCCCGATCCTGCCCCGCTTTACGCTGCCGCCTTTTTGTATCCGCGCTTGTACCCGCGCTTTGCCGACATCGTTCAGCTGCTTGGCGCCAGCGGGCTTGTCTGCCTGCCGACGGAAGCAGACTTTTCTTCCCCGCTCCGCCCGGATTTGGACCGGTATTTGCAGGCAGCGACGCTTCCAGCCGAACAGCGGGTGCAGCTGTTCCGCTTCGCCTGGGATCTGGCGATGAGCGCCTTCGGGACGCGGCAGACGCTGTACGAACGGTTTTTCTTCGGCGATCCAGCCCGGTTTGCAACAACTTTTTACCATCGCTGCGACCGGGAAGCATGCGCCCAAATGGTGCGACGGTTTTTAGACAGCGAACAACGTTGACAAAACGGCAACAACCACCGCACCGGGCTGGCCGAAACGCCCGCCTTTTCTTCAAAGAGGCGGGAGATCATCAAGCGTTCCGTCCAGAAAAAAGGTGTCCCGCCTCTTTCGGGACACCCTCATGCGAATGGACACGTGATCGATCACATCGTCCGCTGACGGTCGGGAAACAACAAGCTGAACAGCACCCCGGCCGCCAGCGCAATGGCAAACGTCGTAAATCGTGAACTGATGATGGCCTCAAGCGGCGAGGAAATCCAGATAACCGTGCTGAAAAACCCAGCCAGAATCGTGGCGATGACGCCGATACCGGAATACCGCTTCCAGAAGAAAGAGAGCAAAATCGCCGGTGACAACGTGCAGCCGATTCCAGCCCATGCCCAACTGACAATGAAATACACAAGCGACTCGGATGTTATCGCCAGCACCAAACCGAGCAGTCCAGCGATGACCACCACCGCGCGGGAAAGCGCGACAAGCTGCTTTTCCGACAGACGAAGGCGCAAAGAACGCCGGGCAATGTCTTCGCTAATGGCGCTCGTGATCACCAGCAGCTGCGAATCGGCCGTTGTCACGATGGCGGCCAAAATGCCCGACAGCAATACCCCCGCGAGCCACGGCGGCAACAAATCGAGCGCCATATGCGGCAATACCGTTTCCACGTCGGGAAAGGAATGGCCCTGATAAAGGGCAATCGCCGCAAGACCGATGCAAAACGCGCCGCCATAGGCCAGCAGCGTCCAAATGATCGCCACCGTTTTGGCCGTTTTCGCCTCGCGGGCGTCTTTCAACGCCATGAAGCGGACGCTCAGCTGCGGCTGTCCACCCAGATAGCCGAAAAACCAAGCAAAATTGTTAAACAACAATAGCCCAAGCGCAACACCGGTCACTCCCCCCGTCCATGAATCAAGGCCCGGCTTCGCGTGATGAAGCGCTTCACTGATCGACAAGCCACCACTATAAATTTCCACGAACGCCACAATGGGTAAAATCACGAGCGTCGCCAGCATGAGCATACTTTGAATCATATCCGTCCAAACGACACTGACGAACCCACCGGTGTATGACAAGATAATGACAATCGCCACACTGATGACCATGCCAAGCTGCGGATCGATATGAAACACGGCAAACAGTGTCTTGCCCGCTCCGGCAATTTGCGCGCTAAAATAAAACATCATAAAGCTAAAAATAAGGACGGTCGCAAGCCATAAAATCGTTTGCCCGTGCGCGCCGAACCGTTTCGCCAAATAGCCGGGCAACGTCAGCGCACCGTACCGCTCCGCCTCTTGACGAAACCGGTCGGCCAAAAAAAGCCAAGCGCAGACGATGCCAATGATAATGCCCACCGCCACCCAAATCGCAGAAAGACCGCTCGCAAACACAAACCCCGTGTAGCCAAGCAACAGCCACGCCGATTCTCCTGTCGCCCGCTCAGAAAAAGCGAGCGCCCAACCCGGAAGCTTTTTTCCGCCAAGCAAGAAATCGCTATGGCTCATCTCTTTTTTTCCATACCAATAACCAAGCGCCGCCATCACAAGACAATACAGCACGAGCTCCGCTAAGATGACGCCATTCATCGTTTCTCCCCCTCGTGATCTTGTTCATCTCACGACACCGCCGCCCGCCGTTTCCCCCGTAAAAAACCGGCATTGCCATCGAACGAAGACGACAATGCCGGTACAGCCAAGAAAAGTGCAGCTTCTGAATTATTTGGTTCATTACTATCATTATGATGATGAGAAGCGGTTTATGCTGAAATTCTTGCTCCACTCGTTGTCACCTTTCCCTCTCGCTGTTCAAAAAGTTGCAAAAAACAACGTTATGTAATAAAGTGGACTTGACACCAAAAAAAGGAGTGAACGATATGGATCGCTGGGAAAACGAGCTAAACAAATACGCTGAATTGGCCGTGAAAGTCGGCGTCAACATTCAGCCTGGGCAGACGCTGTTCGTCAACGCCCCGCTCGAGGCGGCGCCGCTCGTCCGCAAAATCGCCAAAACGGCGTACGAAACCGGGGCGAAACACGTGTATGTCGAGTGGAACGATGAGGCGCTTACATACATCAAATTTCATCACGCCCCTGAGGAAGCGTTTTCCGAATATCCGATGTGGCGGGCCAAAGCGATGGAAGAGCTCGTCGAACAAGGAGCGGCCTTTTTGTCGATTTACGCCCCGAACCCGGACTTATTGAAAGACGTCGATCCGAAGCGGATCGCGACCGCCAATAAAACAGCGGCCCAAGCGCTCGCCAACTACCGGAGCGCCATCATGGCCGACCGGAACTGTTGGTCGCTCCTGTCCGTCCCGACGGCCGCATGGGCGCGAAAAGTATTTGGCGATCTGCGTGATGAAGAAGCCATCGACAAATTATGGGAAGCGATTTTCCGCATCGTCCGCGTCGACCAGGAGGACCCGATCGCGGCTTGGCGCGAACATAACGATCGGCTCGCCCGCATCGTCGCTTACTTAAACAACAAGCAATACAAACAGCTCGTTTACGAAGCGCCGGGCACCAACATCACGGTCGAGCTCGTCGACGGACACGTTTGGCACGGCGGCGCCGCGACCAGCCAAACCGGAGTGCGCTTCAACCCGAACATGCCGACCGAGGAAGTGTTTACGATGCCGCATAAAGACGGCGTCAACGGCACCGTCCGCAACACGAAGCCGCTCAATTACAACGGCAACGTCATCGATGGGTTTACGCTGACCTTTAAAGACGGTCAAGTCGTCGACTTCAGCGCCGAAGAAGGATATGAGACGCTCAAGCATTTGCTTGACACCGATGACGGGGCGCGCCGCCTCGGCGAAGTCGCCCTCGTGCCGCATCAGTCGCCCGTATCGCTGTCCAATCTCATTTTTTACAACACGCTGTTTGACGAAAACGCCGCTTGCCATTTTGCGCTTGGCAAAGCGTACCCGACGAACATCGAAAACGGCGCGGCGCTGTCCAAAGAAGAGCTTGACCGCCGCGGCGTCAACGACAGCCTCGTCCACGTCGACTTTATGATCGGCTCGGCCGAACTGAACATCGACGGCGTCACGAAAGACGGCAAGCGCGAACCGATTTTCCGCCGCGGCAACTGGGCGTTCGAATTGTCGTAAGCTGGTTTCCCTTCACTCGAAAAGGCCGGTGAAAAACGGTTGATTCCCCTCATTAATGGGAGAGCGTGTGAAAAGCAGGACCGATGCATCAGGTTTTTTCTAGTTGAGAAATGCCATTGCAAAGCCGTATCTAGGATTAAATCACCGCCTTCTAAAAGGCTGGTGAAAAACGGTTGATTCCCTTCATTAATGGGAACGAAAAGCACGATCGATGCAATAAAGTATTTCTCATTGAGAAATAACATCGTCAAGCCGTACCCATGATGAAATCACCGGCCTCCTAAGCCATCAGGCTGCGTCCAACAGGCGGGCAGACCCGACCGTTGGTGCAGCCTGATTCGATTCCAGCACGGATTCACATGCAACGATCAAAGCGAACCGATAGGGTTGTTTATATCTTGCCGCAAATGCACAGCGGCCGATGCCGCCTGCGCCAGTTGCTCGCATTGCCGCAAACGAATGCTAAAGAGAACGAGCGGGTCGCGGTACGCCTCCGGATGGGTGCGCATCTGTTTTAATTCTCTTTCTTGGGCGACCGTTTCGAGCTCCAACCGTTCCAACGTTTCATTTAAAACGGCGGATGGCGCTTGGAAAAACCGAGCCATATCGCGCTCAAGCGATTTGGCAAACCATGCAAACGGCATCAGCAACTGCTGGGCGACCGTTTCCGCCACATCGCTATAATCTTGCGTTTGCATCCACTGTCGATACCTTTGCGCGAGCATCGCCTTATTTTGCGGAAACGCACCGAGCAGTTTGCCCGCCCCTTTCAACAGCAGCTGACTTGGCGTTCTCCGCAAAAACACGTTCACCTTATCTATTTGTACTCCGTTGATCAACCGATCCGTATCGCGCCGCCAATCGGCGAGAAGGCGAAAATCGCATTCAAGCTTCAGCCGTTCCTCGCCAAACATGGCATTCAATCCTTCGGCCATTTCATATAAAAACGCTTGGCATTCATTGAATTCTTCCTCGGCTCCAGCAATCCACTCGTTTAGAGCACAATGCAACCGCGGCAGCACCTCGCCGTCGATATAGGCGCGAATCCGCTCGTTCACCCGCTCATTCAACTCAAGGTGAAGACGGGCAAAATCGCTGTCGTCGTCCACGAAGTCAGCCGCTTGGCGCAACATGTCGGGAATCGCCGTTGCCAAAGCCGTCCGCGTCTCTTCCAACACCGCGCGGAACGATTTGACGATCCTCGCCGTCTTTTCTTCTTGCTGATCACCGAGCTGATGAATCGCCCCGTTCAGCTTGGCCGCCATCTCTTTTTTCCAGACAATCGACTCGGCCAACCGGCTTTCCGCCTCCGCTCGCTGCCGGAACAAATGAGCAATGAACTGGCGGATCGTCGCTAATAGCGCCGTTTCCCGACGCTCTATCGACCGATGACGGCCCAATTCGCCGAGCCAGTCAACGAGCGTTTGCTGCTGGCTGCGGCTTGGGGCATGCGGCGAATAAACGATGACATTGGCTTCCGGAACAACCGTGCGGATATGCGCCTCTATTTCCCGAACAATACTCATTGTCTCCTGCTCATCGACCATCCCGTCTCCTGGAGGAAGCAAAAAGTGAATCGGCGCCTGCGGAATCCGTTCGCGCAGCTGGAATACCAGCTGCTCATCAACACTGGAAAACGGATCGTCTCCGTTTAGAAGAAAAAGAACGCTATCGGCAAGCGCAATAGAGATCAGCGCCTCATGGTCGAAGGAAGCGCGCCCGCCAAGCGGACCGATATCGAGCAAGGAAACTCCCTGCGGCAAAAGGGAAAACGGAGCTGTGCATTCAATGACCGCATCATCGGGGAACCGGCTTCCGCGACCTCCTGATGCTTGTTGAAACTCTTCAATGTTTGAGAAAACCGTAAACTGTTCATCGCTGATTTTCACTATTTCGGCTTCTTCCCCGTGTTTCCACACGAGCACCGGGGCAGATGGCGCCGCCAGCGCCGCCTCACCAACCAGCGTCCGCAAAAACGCCAACCGCTCATGGCGCGACGCCCCGGCAATCAACACGCAATGTCCTTGCGCATCCGCTAGGCGCCGCATGAGCCAGCGAAATCGGAAATGAGCCCCCGCCCGCTGCGCTTCTGCCCATTCGGCCATTTCTTCAAACAGGGCTAGCGCTGCTTCCCGTGTTTTTCCTCTTGTTCCCATAAGCCGCTTGGCCGCATCACGAATGATGTCTTCGGCAAACGCCTCGGGAACTTTCTCGCTCCACGCCAACAAGGCAGCCGCAGCCACCGCCGCCGCGGAACCTTCCGCCATATTCACCCAGCTTTTTAACAGCGGCGGGATCACTTCCACGAGCTCTTTCCATCGATACGGTCCTTTCATTAACCCTTCGTACGCCTCGGCCAAAAGAGCAGGAATCCTCTTCCACTCATAGTCTCGACCTAGCGCCAACTCATCATCGAGGCGATTCCACTCCGCGAGCCACGAAAAATAGAGATCTCCATCTCGATAACCGTTCCATAGCGCCTGCACAAGCCGCTCAAACTTTACGCGATCCGTTTCATACAACAGCGCTAGGCAGCGTGAAAACCGCGCCGGCGCCATCGTCCGCGCATGTCCTTGTTCCACATAACCGGTCAAAATGTCTGCCCAGCGCCGCGATGAAGTCCGCACCGCCTCCCCCAAAGCGAGCTCAATGGCGCTTTCCCAATCACCTTGCTCCTCGAAAAAGGCGCGCGCCCATTCGGTCATGTTCGGATAATCCGGATACAACGTCACGCCGCGCTTGACCATTTCATCTGCCTTTTCTGTTTCCCCCAACTCGCGATAGAGGGAAAACAAACACAAAATGAGCTCCGCTTGAAGCGTCTCACTTTCCGTCTCGACCGAACGGTACAGCTCCTCAGCCATTCTTAGCTGCCCGAGCTCATAGTAGCTGTCCGCCATGTTCTTTTGCGCCCATGGGCGCAGCTCGTTATGAACGTTTTCCCACTTAAAAATGGCGGCCTCATAATCGCGGCGATGAAAATAGACTTCCCCTTGGGCAAAGCGAATGGACGATAGATCCGCGCCATCGCGGTGCGCGGCGAAAAAAACGTCGCCGAGCGCGCCAACCACATCGCCCTCCCCTTCGTCAATTAGCGTTTCATAAAACGTTTTATGAACAAGCCGTTGTTCAAACTCCATGTCCATCACCCGACTTACTGATTTGCCATGCATGTTCATTGTATGGCTTGTTTGGTCATTTTATTTCTATCCTATACATTTTAACAAACTTTCACGACCATGAACGTTTCAATTTGTTTTCATTTGCAAGACAAAAAGCTTCTGCGGTTGCGGTAAACGAGAAATTTGAATTCAGGCCCAAATCAAACTGCCTGTCTCCCAAAATTATTAGTTCAAGGATGAATGGCATGTTCGTCTATCCCGTACCAAAAGGCGGAGCGATCCGCCTTTTCTCTTTCCAGTATTCCGTGAAAAGGCCGCACTGGCGCGTGATGTTCAGCCCTGGATGGAGGGAAAACGCTGCCCGTTGAATTTTCTGTGAAAATGCTGAACTGACGCGGATTTTCATCCCCGGGTGGAGGGCAGATCACGCTGCCCATGGAAATTTTCCGTTCCACCTAACCTATGTTGATCCCTATGAAACTGAAGAAACCGCTTGAAGAGATAGGGATAAAAAGGAGGCTTCGCAAAGCGGGTAGGCTTAACATTATTCTAATCTGTAACATTACACATTCTTTAATAATTTACTAGCTATTTCAATAAACTCTTTACCATCTTCGTATGGAAAATATCGCATACTATTTTCATGCACTAGTTCCTCTATTTTTTTCCATGTCTCAAGATCTTTATTATTATATATTTGTTCTAACTTTTGAATTTCCTGTTTTAGAGCTTTTGGTACCCATTTAGGTTCTTCATTAAGAAATTCTAAAAATTTATCTTCTAATTTTGCATCGAAAAATGTCTGATTATAATATGAATCGAAAAAATACTGGAGGGTCTCAAACTCTTTTCTTATATCCATCTCTTACACCTCTTACTTTCGTTTTTTTACCTATTTCATATGGAATTTGTGTGGAAGAACGGATATAATATTCTTGAGAGGGTGAGGTTGGCGGTAACCTTCCCCCCTCGTTAGCTTATCGCTTTTTTGTTTCTTACGCTTGCACTTCGCGACCATTTCCTCAATCTCTAGCGCTGTTTTGATTAATGTCGCGAGAGCTGCAAGCGTAAAAATATTCTGATTGCAACGATATTCATTCCGTATCACCTCTTGCTTTTTTGTTCATTCCAAGAAAGTGGGCGCTCTCTTCCGTTTTTTGTTTGATATATTTCCGTAGTTCTGGACGATTCTCGCCACCATGATAGTATGAACTCATCCTGAATTTGCACGTCTTCGTCCCGTTCAATTTAACATCCAAGTCGTGCAAAATCTGATGTGCATACACTAGGCCAACGCAAATGCTCCTTTGTTTTTTCATCAAGCGGAGTAATTTGCTCACGAAGATATTGCCTTATTCTCCCCGTCTCTTTAATAAATTCCGGCATTTTAGCCTGTCTTTGTTTAACTTCCTCTTTTGCTTTCCTGTATGCACCCTTTTCACCCTGCCTAAAAAGCGTAATAGCCGTACAAGATTTTTTCGGATTCTATCGTTTTTTCGGGATTCCCAAAAAATGAAAAATGACCGCATTTGCGGTCATATCAAGGGTTTCAGCACTGTTAACCCGAACCAATCGTATGTAAGTGGCGTCCCAGGAGAGACTCGAACTCCCGACCGACGGCTTAGAAGGCCGCTGCTCTATCCTACTGAGCTACTGGGACATAACCAAGATGACACTCTAATCTTCATCGCTGCCCCTTCCTCTACCAGCTCACACAAAGAAGCACGATGCGTCGGGGCAACTCGCAGCCCATTCGAGGATGTCTCGCTCGTTGCTCTATCTCGCTGAGCTGCGGGAATGCAATGCAAGTGATGGCCTGACATCCTTCACCGTTTCTTTAAATAAAGAAAAGCGGGTGATGGGAATCGAACCCACGACTTCAGCTTGGGAAGCTGAGGTTTTACCATTAAACTACACCCGCATGATTTCATTAATTTGTCCTCACAACCAAGAGGAAGGGTTGCAATAAAAATATAATCATTAACAGTTATTTTGTCAATACCTTTTTACAAAGTTGATCGGACGCGCTCGAGAGGATTCGAACCCCTAACCTTCTGATCCGTAGTCAGATGCTCTATCCAATTGAGCTACGAGCGCATCATTGAGAGCGGAAGACGGGACTCGAACCCGCGACCCCCACCTTGGCAAGGTGGTGTTCTACCACTGAACTACTTCCGCATCATGAGAGAAATTCATTCCTTCAAAACTAGATAACCGTCGGAAGAAGCCGCGCTTCGTACTGTCTAGCTCCGGCCGCCATCGGCTCGCGACGCTTCGGTCCTGCTATGGCGGCATAGCCTCCTCGCAGACCCTCCAGCGCGTTTCGCCGATCGGCGGGGTCCTCCACTTTTCTAGGTTAAGCCCTCGATCGATTAGTATCCGTCAGCTCCACGTGTCGCCACGCTTCCACCTCGGACCTATCGACCTCGTCATCTTCGAGGGATCTTACTCGCCTAACGCGATGGGAAATCTC
>NZ_JPYA01000049.1 GCF_000750005.1 Geobacillus icigianus
TAAGAGGCCGGTGATTAAGTGAAAAATACTGCTGATTCCACCTATTTCTCAATTAGAGAAATCTGATAGAAACAGCTTTCTTTTCTGAAGAAAATGCCGGCCTGACGCGGGCTTTTCATCCCCAAGTGGAGGGCAAACCATTGCCCATGGAACTTTTTTGAAGAAAATGCCGCTGATTGGTGTGTGCCAGCGGTTTTTTCGCCAGCCTTCTAAAGCATATTGGTTTATCACCACAACGTGCACTTGACATGGGTGACTTCCTTTCGTGTCACTATGTATGAAAATCGTTCATTTACTGTTTTTTATTTACAGGAGAAAGTATAGCATGTTTTTTTGAAACAGCCAAGCACAACTTTTGGTGAAGAACGAAACAATTGTTTTTGCTCAGCGCTGAAGAATATACTCAGTTTTATCCTTAAGGGATGAAATCATCAGTTATGACCTTGTTTTTTGTAGGAAAAACAAATTTTTTGGTGATACACTACTTATTGTTACGTTTACCAACGAAAAAAGTTTCACAGACAAGCAGGATTTTTCGCAGCCAAGCGCTAATGAAAAAAGTGAATCATCATTCATTGAAAGGGGGGGAACGGATGCCGACATATACGTTGACCGCTTTTGAACGCGATGGAGAGAAGTTGCTCGATGAGACGTTTGAGGCCGCCAATGATGAAGAGGCGAAAAAAATCGGCGAGCAGAAGCTGCGCGAACGCGGCTGTTGGGAGAAAACCCACCGCTGCGTCAACGCAAGCGGCAAACTGATTTTGTTTCACCGCTAAACGAAACACCCCGGGCGCCCGGGGTGTTTTCGCTCAGCCAAACAAGGCGGCCATGATGGTCAATTTTTCTTCTGTATATTCCATAAAATGTTCGTTGTACACCTTCGGCTCTTTCGGGTTCGCTTGGCGGGTGATTTTTCGCGTTTTCGGGTCGACGAATTTGCTGGACGCTCCGCAGCCGAGCCCGATGATCGACTGCTGCTCTTCCATGATCATTATGTTGTAAATGCTCTCGTTTCCCGGCAACGCGTAGCCGACATTTTCGAGGTTGCCGAGAATGTTTTTTTGCCGGTACAAATAATACGGCACATAGCCGTGCTGGCGCGTCCACTCTTCGGCCGCTTTCATCATCGCCTGTATTTCTTCGCGACCAGCGACTTTGTACTTTTGTTTGTTTTTCGTCATTTCCGAAGCGCGCTTAAACGACAGCGTATGAACGGTGAGCGACTCCGGCATGAGCCGTTCCGTCTCGGCGAGCGTATGCGTAAACTCCGCCAGCCCTTCACCCGGCAAACCGATGATCAAATCCATATTGATGTTGTTCATCCCCATTTGCCGCGCCAAGTGAAATTTGTTGATCGTTTCCTCAACAGTATGATGGCGGCCGATCGCTTTTAACGTCTCTTGGATATACGACTGCGGATTGATGCTGATGCGGTCGATCCGCCATTTTTTCAAGACGTCCAGCTTTTCTGGTGTAATCGTGTCCGGGCGCCCGGCTTCAACCGTGATTTCGCGGACGCGATCGACATCTGGAAATACGTTGTACATATGGGCGTACAGCCGATCCATTTCCTCAGCCGTGATGCTTGTTGGCGTCCCGCCGCCGTAATAAATCGTCGTAATCCGGATGCCGCGTTCGCGCAAAAAGCGGCCGACCGCTTCCATTTCGTAATGAAGCCCGGCCAAAAAATCATCAACCGATCCTTGACGGCCGTTGATCGCATACGCCGGGAACGTGCAGTACGCACATTTCGTCGGGCAGAACGGAATGCCGATGTAAATGCTCACTTCATCGGCCAACTCGTACAAGTCCGGCACCACCGTGAGCTGGCGGTCAACGATCGCTTGCATGAGGTCAATTTTTTCTTTTGTTACTAAATAGTCTTCCGCTAGTCTCCGATGCGCCTCTTCTTTCGTCATCCCGGAACGCAGCAGCTGATGAAGCAGCTTCACCGGGCGGACGCCGGTTAAAATGCCCCACGGCTGCACGATGCCGGTATAGCGTTCAAGAAGCGTTATATACACATGGAAAACCGCGTTTTTCACCTGTTTTTCGCGCGCTTTTCCATCGGCTTCGACCGGCGCCTCATGCTCATGTCTAGCCTCCTCAACGCGCCCGGACGTCCTGTCCGCCAGCGTTCCAGAAACGGTGATGCGGCCGTTCTCGTTCACAGTCAACGAAACGACAACATCCGCTTCCGGCAGCGGCGCAAACGAAAGCGCGGGCGCTTCGAAAAACAGCTCGGTCATCACTTCGAGCGGGCGCTGAAACCGTTCCGGGTTCGGCAGTCCTAGAATGTTGATGCGCACGTTCATCACCTTTTCCTTGAAAATGCAGGACTGGCGCGAGATTTTCATCCCCGGGTGGAGGGCAGATCACGCTGTCCATGGACCTTTTCTGTCAAACTTCTTTCAGTGTAGCGAACCGCTGTTTCGTTCGTCAAGCGGAAGAATGCTCCTTTCCCGCCCGGCTGTTGCCAACGTTTCTGCCTGCGCAGCTCGCCAATAAACGCGGCCAGCTAAAAAAGTTCACATGTCGACGTCTTTCTTTCGCCATGTATGAACATCGTTGCGTTACGAAGGATAGTAGGTTTTCAAACCGGCAACTACAACTTTCGGAAAAGAGAAAAAACACGCCCCGAACCGACCGGGGCGCCTTGCTTTGCTTCTTCCTTGTTTTGTTTTTAGAGGGGCGGTGATTTCGTATAAAATCCTTAGATTCGCTCTATTTCTCAGTTAGAGAAGACTAGCCAAACCAACCTTCTTTTTTAGCAAAATGCCGCTGATTTGCTCGTGGCAGCCGTTTTTCACCGGCCTCTTAGAGGGACGGTGATTGAAGGAAACAGGCTGCTGACCAGCCTCGTTTCTCAAATCGAAAAGCCCTGTGACATCAGGATCGCCTTTCACACGCTCCCCCATTGATCAAGAGAAACAACCGTTTTTCACCGGCCTTTTAGCTTTTGCAAAAACTCGATCCGCTGCTGTTTGCGGAAATGCTCTTTCACCATGTAAGCGACGCCGAGCTGTTCGTTCGAGCGCGTCACCCAGTCAGCTACCCGCTTGACTTCAAGCGGCGCATTGCCCATCGCCACACCAAGCCCTGCGGCTTCAATGGCCGGCAAATCATCGAGGCCGTCGCCAATTACCACCGTTTCTTTCAACGAAATGCCGAGATGTTGGGTGAGCCGGCGCAGTCCAGCCAGCTTTGACACGCCTTGCGGGACAATTTCCATTTTGCCTTCAGACTGCATAATCATATCAATGGACGGAATGGCGGATGCAAGCAAGCGGGCTGCTTCCTCTCGCTCCGCATCGTCGGCAAAGTAAACATCGATTTTGGGCACGGCCATCGGTTCATCGATCAACACATCACCGAGCGAATCGACAAACTGGGTCGGATAGAAAAAGGGATCGCTCGAGGAAAGAACGGTCTGCACGACGAGATTCCGCTTCACTTTTTTCCGGTTGCCAAGCGAATACCGTTCGTGCATCAGGCGAATGTTGCAAGGGAAGTTTTCCAAAATCTGCACGATATTAAACGTCCGTTCTTCCGGGATGACGGCGGCAAACAGTCGATGATCGAGCGATTTGCCGATCAGCGCCCCTTGAAACGTGATCAGCATTCCATCGAGCCGCAACGCCTTCGCCACTTTGCGAGCGGAAAGAAAATTTCGGCTCGTCATCAGCGTCACGTAAACCCCTTTTTTTCGCACGTAGTCGACCGCCTCTTTCGTTTCCCGCGACAGGCGGCCGTTATTTTTTAAAATCGTTCCGTCAATGTTCAGCGCCAGCAGCTTATACACGGCTGTCTCCCCCTTTGTTCGTCCCTCTTTTCAGTCAGCCTAAAGCGGCGCCGCCCGTTGTCCGCTGCGGCGGCTTTGCCGTTCTGATCATTTTCATGACTATGATAAACCGGACAAAAAAAGAACACCCTGTAGGGTGTTTTTCAACCGTCATCTTTCTTCGCTTTGACCATATCTGTCTCCGCTTGAATGCCCTGTAGGGGGTTTTCAACCGCCCCGCCGTTTTTCTTTTCCCGTCATAGGAGGCTGGTGATCCCATCGTGGATACGGCTTTACACTGTCATTTCTCCTTCGAAAAACGTTGTGGCATCGGTCCTGCGTTTCGCTCATTCTCCCCTTTGCGTGAGGGAAGCAGCCGTTTTTCACCGTTCTCCATAGGCAGCGCGGGAGCGAAAACGAGGCGGGCCGATTCGTTTTTCCGTTCCGTCCGCTCAATCGCCTTCCATCATCGAGCGGTGCAATTCTTCGAGCGGTTTCATCGCGATGTGCTGAACTTCGGCGAGCGTCATGCTCATTTGCTGTTCGAGCGCCATCAGCCGGGCGAGCTTGGCGTTTTGTTGGACGAGCGCCATCGCCTTTTGCGCCTGCTCGATTTCATCGGGCAAAATGGCGGCCCCGCGCATTTGTTTTTCATGCAATCGAAGCTGAATGTCGCGGAAATTGGCAAACATCCGATAGGCGGCTTCATCACGGCGGATGTCTTCGTACGCCTGTTTCAGCTCCCGAAACGGTTCACTGTCGCGGATCGCCTGCTCAAGCTGTCGAGCGAGCGCCTGAAGAGATAGTGACATAAGCGAGCGCCTCCTACTTGAAGATCGGTTTCGTTTTAGCGTATGCACGAACCGGCGTTCATATGATTCTAGGGTTACCAGCCTCGATCGCGTTGACGCCGTTGATCGTCGCTGTCAACGGGGAGCGATAGACTTGAGCGGTTACAGCCATAAGCCGATGGCTCCTTGAACCGCGCCGATCAGCCCGCCGAGCAAGGCGCCTAGATAGGTGATCATGCTCAGCTCACGGCGGGCAATCGATAAAACGATTTCCTCAAGCCTTCTTAACGAAAAGGACTCCACTTGCTCGCGCACGATGTCCTCAAGCCCGAGCCGCGCCACCATTGCCTCGATTTGGCCGCTGAGCAGGCGAAGCGCCGTTTCCGTCGCTTGCGGAACAAGTTGTTGGAACAGCCGCTGCTCATACGGGGCGATGAGTTCAGCGATCGGACGATGCAGCCAGCCGCTGTTCAAGACGAGGCGGCGGGCAACCGTCCGCACCGCCTCATGAACGCGCTGGCGGCCGATCATTTCCTCCACCGCCTCTAGCGGCGTGTCCATCCATTTGTTCCATTCCGCAAAGAGAAGGCGGGCAAGCGCCTCTCTTGTCCCGGCATGCCGCAAAAATTTGCCGAGCTCCACCTGCGCTTTATCAACGAGCTGAACATTGCCAAGCAGCATTTGCAGCACGCCTCCCATCATGCCGCGCTCCTGAAAAAAGCGGCGGATCATGCCGGCGAGCTGCTGCTTTCCTTCCTCGCTCTGCATGTACTCAAGCACCCGGTCGGCCAAATAGTGTGCGAGGCCCTCGAGGCGCGCTTCCATCGTCTCCTTCAACTCTGGCGGCAGCCAATCGCGAATCGGCCGCCGTCTCCACGCTTCTGCCCACCGTTCATACGCGCGGTCCGCTTGCCCGGCAGCCCACTCGCCGAGCCGCTCGGCAGGCGAAGGAACGCCAAGGCGCTCAAGCCATTGAAGCGGCGTTTCTTGGCGTGAAAGCCATCGTCTCAGCCATGTCCGCCCCTGCTCCGCCACCTCGGTCGCGAAAGCAGGAGCGGTCAGTTTGCGCCGCAGCCCTTCCGGCGTCACCAAATGCTCCGCGACCGTCTTCCCTAGTTGTTCGGCGAGTTCCCGTCTTCGCTTTGGAATTAATCCGGGGGTGAACGGCAGCCGTCTTCCTAAGACGTACAGCGGTTCATACGGGCGAAATAACATCACAATGGCGATAAAATTGGTCATTCCGCCAATGAACGCCCCGATGGCGATCATCAGCACCCAGTACGCGAACGAACCCATCGTCTTCCCCTTTCTTCTCCGCCGTTGTCACCAAGCGGCGGCCGGCATCATACGATAGCGATATAAACGTTTGCCTATTTGTTCATTATAGAGCTTGCGTGATGAATGCGCAAATGAGGGACTGCAATGGAGAAACAACCGACGATGGCTGTCTTGACGGAAATCAAAGACAAAAATGAACAAGCCCGCTTTGGTTCCATTCATCGTTTTTGCGAGGAGCTCGAACAGTACGGAAGCGAACGCGGTCTCTTCGTTTACGTCACCTCGCCGTCGCTTTATTTGCAGCGCCTCGGCTATCAGCGAAGCAACGGCGCGTGGAGCAAACAAGACGTTCCTCCCGCCAACGTGATCTACAACCGCCTGCACTCGCGCTCGTCGGAGCATTCTCCGGCGTTTGCCGAACTGCTCACCCGGCTTGCGGAAGAAGGCGGGGTGATGTTCAACCGCCGCTTTCTGCATAAGTGGGAAGTGCATGGCTATATTGAACGACACCGCCATTTGCGCCCGTACTTGCCCAAAACCTCGCTATGGAACGATCCGGGAGAACTCGAAGCGTTTCTTTCCGCCTTCCCAGCGGTCTTTCTCAAACCGATCCACGGCAGCCAAGGACGGGGGATTTTGCGCCTTGAACGCCAAAACGGCGGAATAGGCCTGCGCCGTTCCACGGCGGCGGCCTCGGCAACGATTGACCAGCCGATCGATGTCTTCGTTTCCGCCTTATGGCAACAAACAACCGCGCCGATGATCATTCAGCAAGGGCTTGAGCTGCGCTCGCTGGACAGCCGCCCGGTCGATTTTCGCTTCCTTTGCCATCGAACCCGCCACAACGCTTGGCGCGTCACTTCCGCCGTCGCCCGCGCGGCATCGCCCGACCAGTTCGTCGCCAACCTCGCCCGCGGCGGAGAACTGCTGGCCGTCAATGCGGTCTTGCAGGAGTGGTATCCGAAATCTGTAGCCTTTCAACAAAAACAGCTCCTCAAAGAAATCGCCCTTGAGGCGGCGGCAGCGCTGGCGCTAGAAGCCGACGGGATGTACGGGGAGCTGGGCATCGATCTTGCTGTCGATATCCACGACCATCCTTGGATTATTGAAGTGAACAGCAAGCCGTCCAAGCACGTGGAAATGGTTCCCGCCGCGAAGACGATCCGGCCATCAGCCAAGGCGATCGTCAACTACAGTTTGACATTGATAGAAGAAAAGGAGTGAGCCGCTTTGCTTTCCCTCGGCTTTGTCGCCCTTGACAAGCAGCAAGACCGTCCCTACTGCACAGAACTGGCCAAGCGCGCCGGACGCTTCGGCATCTCCGTCTGCCGTTTTTCTCCGCTTGATATCGACCCGCAGACGGAACAAGTCCACGGCCTTGTTTTTCAGCCCGAAACGAACGAATGGACGCCCGCTATGTTCGCCATTCCGCCGTTTCTTTATGATCGTTGTTTTTACGGCTCTGACGACCGCTCCAAAAAAGCAAAGCCCATCATGCAATGGCTCAAGCAGCGGCCGGATGTCACGTTTTTAGGCTACGGACTTCCCGGAAAAGGAGAGGTGTATGAGGCGCTTGCCGCCCACCCGCTTCTCTCGGCGTACATTCCGCCGACCTCTCCCCTTGAAGGCGCCGAAGATGTGCTGCACTGTCTTCGACGCCAGCAGGCGATCATCGCCAAACCGGTGCATGGCTCCGGCGGGCGCGGCATTTTCGTGATGCGAAAACAAGGAGCCGCGTTGTCCAGCGAAGACGGCTGGGGACAACACCAAACGATCATCACCCGCCGAAACGAGCTTGAGCGGTTCGTCTCCTCGCTGAACCGCTGCGGCCGCTATGTGCTGCAACCGCTTCTTCGGCTGTCCACTCCGGCCGGTGAACCGTTTGATCTTCGCTTTCTTTTGCAAAAAAACGAAGCGGGAGAGTGGAGGGAACGGGCACGGGCGGTTCGGGTCGGCCGGGCGGGGGCGTGGGTGGCCAACGTCGGCGCAGGAGCAGACATCCGGCCCTTTTCCGATTGGCTTGACCGGCTTACGATTCCGAGGCGCGCCGTCGTGATGGATGGCATCGAAACGATCATTCGGGCGTTGCCGGCATATATGGAGGAGCGATTCGGCCCACTGTTTGAAATCGGTTTGGATCTCGGCGTCGATGACAAAGGGGCGGTTTGGATTTTGGACGTCAACTCAAAGCCGGGAAGAAAAATCATCAGCGTTCTTCCGCCGGAACAACAAGACTGTATTTATGAGGCCCCGCTTCGCTACTGTTTGTTTTTGGCCCGTGAGGTGAACAAGCGGTGACGTACACCTTGGTCATTGACGAACAGACAACCGGTACCGTCGTGCTTCCCGCTTCGCTTCCGCTCGCAGGACAAACGATGGCAGCGTTTGGCAGCCTGTTCGTACCATGCCGAATCGTCTCTTCGGCCTCGCTCACGAACGAAGCCGTCATCGCCCATGACGTCGCGCGGCGCTTACGGATCCCGTTTGCCGCCGAGGTCCATGTCTTTTTGACAGATGAGGCCGTTCATTTCGGCCCGCTTGTCGGCATTTTCACAGCCGGCTTCACCACATCGCCCAACCGCCCGGTCGGAACCCGCAGCCTCTTTTTCGCTAAACTGTTGGCGCAACAAAAACAAGTCGGGGGATTCGCGTTTTTGTTCGGCGCCCCTCATATCGACTGGAACAACGGCATGGTCAACGGCTACTTTTACACAGAGCGCGGTTGGGAACGTCATCTCGTGCCGCTGCCAACCGCCGTTTACAACCGGCTACCGAACCGGCGCATCGAAAACGCCCAACCGTTCCACACGATCACGGAAACGTTGCAAACACGGTATGGCATCCCTGTGTTTAACGGCCATTTTTTCAACAAAGCCGATATTTACCGGCGGCTGTCGACTCATCCGCAAGTCAAGCCGTATTTGCCGGCGACGGCGGCCCATATCACAGCCAAGACGATCGAGCAGTTCCTTCACCGATACGCCGAAGCTTATATCAAACCGGCCGACGGCAGTTTAGGGCGCGGCATCTATCATCTGGCGAAAAAAAGCGGAGCGTATGAGTGCCGCTTTCGCGAAGAGCACGGCGACGTCAAAACGTTGACCTTTCCTACCGCGATGGCGGTATGGCATCATTTGTTGGCCGCCGCTCCGCTTCATCGCTGCGTCATTCAGCAGGCCATCCCGCTCCTGACTGTGCGCGGTCGACCGGTCGATTTCCGCGTCCATACAAATAAAGACGGCCAAAACGCATGGCAAGTCAGCGCCATGGCCGCCAAAATCGCCGGAAAAGAAAGCTTGACCACCCACATCCGCAGCGGCGGCACTGTGAAAACGCTCGAGGAAATTTTCCCCGACCCCGGCGAACGGCAAGCGCTCATCAGCCGTCTATGCGACGCCGCCTTAACGCTCAGCCGCTGCCTTGAGGAAACGCTGGATGCCTTCATCGGCGAAATCGGCTTTGACTTTGGAATCGACCGCGACGGAAACGTGTGGATGTTTGAAGCCAACTCAAAACCGGGACGTTCGATTTTTCACCATCCGAAGCTTAAAGAAGCGGACGAACAAACGGTGCGGCTGCCGCTTGCCTACGCCATCCACTTGAGCAAAACCGCCATCACCGCCCCAGAGGCGCTTTGGCCATGATAACGATCGGCTATCAAAGCGATACCGGTGCATGGGTCGGCGAACGGCTGAGCGAGCCATATCGGTTTGGCAGCGGCCGCCTTGTTCCCGCCGCTTCCCTTCCCGACCTCACCTTTCCCGTTCGCGAACGGGCCGGGCGGGTCGGACCACTTGTTGGCGTTTTGGTGAGCGAATCGTCGATTCCCGCTTTGCTTGTCGGGAAAAAAAGATGGCTGGAAACGGTCGTCCGTTCTGTTCATGACGCCGGCGGCATTGCCATCGTCACGACCGCCGCTGGCGTGAAGGAAAACACCGTTTCCGGCTTTGTGCTCGTGCCGGCGTCCGGACGCTGGATCAAAGCATCCACCCCGCTTCCTGATGTCGTCTACAACCGGGTAAAAAGCCGAGCGGAAGAAAGCGACAAGCGGTTCCAAACGGCGGCCGCCCGGTTCGATGCGGGCGGAATTGCCTTGATCAACCGGTCGTTTTTCCGCAAGTCGGATGTGTATGACGCCCTGCGCGCTGATGGCCGGCTTTGGCCGCATTTACTGCCAACCGCGCCGGTCCGGACAGCCGATGACGTTCGCGCATGGCTGAACCGCTATAGCTGCGTTTACGTCAAAAAAGACGATGGCGCGAAAGGAAACGGGCTATTTCGCCTCACCGTCTTGCCGGACCGTTCCGTTTTATGCGAACATCCCGGTGGGCGAAAGCGGCTTCGTTCCCTCGAAGCGCTCGCCCCGTTGCTTGAATCGGGCGGCTACATCGCCCAAGCGGCGGCCCGAACGGACACGTGGAACGGCCAGCGCTACGACTTGCGCGTGCTCGCTCATTGGCGGCGCGGCCGCTATACAATGACCGGCGTCGGCGTCCGTTTAGCCGCGAGACGGGCGCTAACAACCCATGTTTTTCACGGCGGGACGATTCTTCCCTACGCCGAGGTCGAAAAGCGGATTGACGAGGCGTCGCTTGCCCAACTGATCGCCCTAAGCGGCGAGCGATTGAGCGAACGGTTCGGATTTGTCGGCGAATTTTCCGCCGACATCGGCGTCGGCCCGAACTATGAACTTTACGTGTATGAAATGAACGCCAAACCGATGTCCTTCGATGAACCAGACATTGAAAAACGGCGGCTTGAACGGCTTAATGAACTGTTTGCTTCATTCGCTCAGCTTGCACCATAGCTAACAACGCGCCGCTTTGCTGGAGCGCTTGGTGAAACAGGCGATCGGAGGCCTGCCGGGCCGCGCCGCTCAGGCGGCCGCAAACCCGCTGGCATAATTGCGCCTTTGTCCACTCCGCGGCGGCGAGGGCTTCCAGCAGCTCAAGGCGGCCGCTGTGATCCGCCTCCCCTTCCGCGCTCTTCACGGCGCATTCTTGGCCGGCGATGAGCCGGTACATGTATTCCCAAAATTGGCGCTGGCGCCTTGCCTCTTTCAAGTAAGCTTCCCATTCTGTTTCTTCCTTGTCCAAGTCAGCGAGCCGCTGGGCTGTTTCTTCGGCCGCGGCGATCGTTTGAAGCAATTGTCGGATGATCATCGTCATTTTCCATCACTCCTTCCCGCTTGTCCTCTACTATCCATATGAACGAAGCGGATAGACGATGACGACTTCGGACAAACTAGAAAAAACAAAAAGGAAGGAGAGAACGATGGAACGGAAAGAAACGGGGCGCCAAGATGCCTTATATGAAGGAAGAGATGAGTATGAGTGGGACATCGATCGCATGATCAATGAAGGAATGGCCGGCGGCATGGTCTACGGCCACGGTGAACAAGTCAACATCGAAGAAGCGCGCGATCTCGTCAAAGAGGAACCGCCTCACGAGGCCGGCGATTGACCGCTCCGACTTCCCCCAAGGGAAGTCGGATTTTGTTATAATGGATGCAAAACGACAGAAAGGATGGCGCGCGATGCTTAAAGAGCTCGAGTCGCTTTATGCTGGGGATATCATCATCAACGGCCAGACGGAGCAGCCGGAAGCGTATGACTGGTTTTATACGGCAGACGGGGATGAAATCGGCATTGCCAAACAGCGGTTGACCGACCGGGAGCGGCGGCTGCTGTCGCTCTTTTTCACACCGGCCAGCGGGCGGCGCACACCGGAAGGAGAAGCGGAACGGGCATGGAAGCGATGGATCGCCTGCGGTGACCCGGCGGCGCTCGTCCAACTCACCGCGCCGTACTGCCGGTTTATTCATTTCACTGCGAACCGGCCGATCGTCCCTAGAGACGATTTTGCCGATGCCCTGCGCGGCTTATTTTCCTCGCCGATCACGATCGTCTGGGAGCAAGATCATCGCGGGGTCATCGTCGAAGCGAAGCCGAAACGGACCGCTGAGCGGCCGCCGCTTGTCGATATGGCCGAAGCGCTCGCCGCCGATTTTTATGCCGCCATCCACGTGCTGATCGGCCCGATCCGCCCCGCCGATGGCCATCTGCGCGAATCGTTCCTTCTCGAAAAAGAATGTTTCGCCGCCGCTCGGCGCTTTTGGCCGAAACAAACGGTGTACGAATGGGAAGACGTCATCTTGCTTCCGCTCGTTGCAGGCGAAACGGACAGCGGAAACGTCGATCGCCTCTTTTCGTTTCTCAACGAGCTGGAGGAAGATGACCTCCAAGCGATCGAGACGTTTTTCCAGTGCAACTTAAACGTCTCGATGGCGGCGAAAGCCCTTTACATGCATCGCAACAGTTTGCAATATCGCATCGAGAAATGGACCGAGCAGACCGGTCTCGATATCAAGCGATTTAAAGGGGCGGCGGCGATGTATCTCGCTATTTTGCATCGCCGCCGTCCGTAACGTTGGGCAGGCTGCCGAAAATGGGCCGCCGTTTTTTGTGCATGTTGTCCATTTACGAATGTTTCTATTTTTCTATACTCTAAAGCTAGAGGAAACCGATTTCAACAAGCGGGAGGATTGGCCATGGCAGAGCTCATTTTGGATCATATTTACAAAATTTACGACAACAACGTCACAGCTGTCAAAGACTTTAACTTGCATATCCAAGACAAAGAGTTTATTGTCTTCGTCGGCCCGTCCGGCTGCGGCAAATCGACGACATTGCGGATGATCGCCGGCCTTGAGGAAATTTCCAAAGGCGATCTTTACATCGATGGCAAACGAATGAACGACGTGCCGCCGAAAGACCGCGATATCGCGATGGTGTTCCAAAACTACGCGCTTTACCCGCATATGAGCGTTTATGACAATATGGCGTTCGGCTTAAAATTGCGCAAATTCCCGAAGGCGGAAATTGACAAACGCGTGCGCGAAGCCGCCCGCATTCTGGGGCTTGAACAATATTTGGACCGCAAACCAAAAGCGCTCTCCGGCGGGCAGCGGCAGCGCGTTGCGTTAGGGCGGGCCATCGTTCGCGATGCCAAAGTATTCTTAATGGACGAGCCGCTCTCGAACTTGGATGCCAAACTGCGTGTGCAAATGCGCTCGGAAATCGCGAAGCTCCATCAACGTTTGGAAACGACGACGATTTACGTCACTCACGACCAAACGGAAGCCATGACGATGGCCACTCGCCTTGTCGTCATGAAAGACGGCGTCATTCAGCAAGTCGGAACGCCGCGCGAAGTATATGAGAAACCGGAAAACATTTTTGTCGGCGGCTTTATCGGTTCGCCAGCCATGAACTTCCTGCGCGGAACGCTGCAAGACGGCAAGTTTGTCGTCGGCCAAACCTCGTTCGGCATTCCGGAAGGGAAAATGAAAGTGCTCCGTGAACAAGGATATGTCGGCAAAGAAGTCATTTTAGGGATCCGTCCGGAAGACATTCACGATGAGCCGCTCTTCTTGGAAGCCTCACCGGCCACGAAAGTAACAGCGCACGTGGAAGTCGCCGAGCTGCTTGGGGCCGAGTCGATGATTTACTTCAGCATCGATGGCCAAGAAATGGTCGCCCGTATTGACGCCCGCACGGAAATTAAGCCGGGGCACCGAATCGACTTGGCGCTCGATATGAACAAAGCGCACTTCTTTGATGTCGAAACCGAGCGGCGCATCCGGGCGGCGAACGAAAAGTAACCCCCTTTGTTTTCCTATACACTCGGGCGTTCCTCCAGCTGGGACGCCGTTTTTTTTTTTTGCCAGTCGGCGCTATGACATCACTCGACCGCTTATTCTTGAATAAATCGCACTTCCTCCGCCTGGCAGCGCGGACAATAAAACAGATGGACACATTCATGATTCGTGTATGTACGTGCGTAACCGTCGAATTGTTTCATCATATCCGCATCCATATACGGGCTGTAATCATCAAAATAATCGGTCACCTTTCCTTGATCCTCCATTGGCTGCCGGCAGCTGCTGCAATACACCGTTACTCGGCGCAGCCCGTTGCAAAGCGGACAAACGTTCATGCTGCTTCCTCCTCTAAAGGGTCGGTGATTTCGTACGAAATAATGCTGTTCCATTTGTTTCTCGATGAAAGAAGCCTAGCGAAATCAGCCTTCTTTTTGGCGACATGCCGCTGATTGGCTCGTGGCAGCCGTTTTTTCCCAAACTTCTAAGCTGTTCTTGGTCAAGGGGCCATCCCGCTTTCCCCCTGCCTAATGGGATGATCGGTGCGAAATTTCGATCACCCGTTTGACGCTACCAGCTGTTCCTTTAATAAGCTGCCATTTTGTTTTCCATGGCATGGTTCGCTCTTCTGTCACCGCACCAGCTTGTCAGGTAATCAAGACGGGACATGGAGATCGGAAATGGTTGATTACAACCTATCTATTCCCTAATCGCAGCGATGATAAAACGTAAAAAATTCCCATATCTTTTGAACGAATAACGAGACAAAAACGTCCCAAACTATGAGTACCGCCAGCGGAACAGCCAAATCCGTTGCAACGGGACAGCTGGCGAAACAACAGATGGGCGGTGGGTTCAGCCAAGCTTGGCAGCGCGCTTTACGGCGTGCAACGCTGGTGCAAATCCAGCCAACCCAGCCATCAAAATTCTTTCACGAGGAGATGATCTAACTATGGCACGCAACAATACCAACAACCAACTGTTAGTCGCTGGTGCTCAACAAGCGATCGATCAAATGAAGTATGAAATCGCCCAAGAATTCGGCGTAAACCTTGGGGCTGACACGACTTCTCGCGCGAACGGTTCGGTCGGCGGCGAAATTACGAAACGCCTTGTTGCCATGGCTCAACAACATCTTGGCGGCCAATTCGGCCACATTCAATAACAGCACGGCCAACAACTTGATATAGATGGCAAACGAGGGTGTCCCAAGATCGGGACACCCTCTTTCGTTGCTATGTTCCTTTATTGCAACCGATTCCGTTCCGGCTGGCGCGGTTCGTTGGCCTTATCTCGCTCGACGAAAAGAACCTTGCGAAAAACGGCGGATTAAACGCCTCCCGCTTGTTCGGCGAGCGGTGGGCTCATGGAGACGAGCACTTTGCGGATGCGCCGATTGTCCACCTGACGAACGGTGAACGTCAACGGCCCGTACTGCAGCGTTTCGCCAACGGACGGAATGCGCTCAAACATCTCGAAAATCCAACCGCCCAACGTATGGGATTCGCTTTCAGGCACCTCGATGTTCATTACCTCGCAAAATTCATCCAACGGCAGCTCAGCGTTGAACTCAAAGCTGTGCTCATCGATTTGGCGCACCGTTTTCACCGCTTCATCATGTTCATCCCATATTTCGCCGACGATTTGCTCGATGATATCTTCAAGCGTGATCAGGCCAGCCGTGCCGCCAAACTCATCAACGACGATGGCCATATGCACCTTGCTTTTTTGCAGCTCCGGCAACAAGTCGGACACTTTCATCGACTCAACGACAAACAACGGTTGACGGAGCAAATCGCGGATGCGCACTTCCCGCTTCCGCACCAGTTCGCCGAAAAAGTCGCTTTCCGACAAAATCCCGATCACATTGTCAATGTCGCCCTCGTACACCGGGATGCGCGAATATTTTTCCTCCAAAAACACGTCGCGAATTTCTTCAATCGACTGGTTCACTTCCACCGCGACCATATCGGCGCGCGGCGTAAAAATTTCTTCGACTAAAATTTCATCAAAATCGAGCGAACGTTGAATGAGCTCTTTTTCTTTATTGTCAATAACCCCTTCCTCTTCGCTCAACTCAACCATCACTTTAATATCTTCCTCCGTGACCGCTGGCACGGCGACCCCGTTGGCAAAGCGCCGAGCGATCCGCTCTTTTAAAACGTGAAAGGAAGCGGTAACCGGCGTCATCCATTTCATCAACCCGTAAGCGAGGCTCGCGTACCGAACCGCCAGCGATTCTGCCTGCTCTTTCGCCATCGATTTTGGCAAAATTTCACCGAAGACCACCGATAACACCGTCATTATCGCAATTCCACTAAGCAAACCGATCCGTTCCCCAAAAAGGGAAACGGCGATATCAAGAAACAACGCGATGGCTACTACACCCGTCAACCGGTTGGCAACGGCCAGCGCCAACAACACGCGGTCAAGTTGGCCAAACACCGCTTGCAAGCGCTTATTTTGCGGATTGTCTTCCACGTACTGGCGCAATCGGGCTTTGCTTGCTTGAGAAAACGCAGCTTCCGCTGAGGCAAACAGGACGTTTGCGAACAAGAACAGGAAAAACCATCCGAATAACCTTAACGGCCACTCTTCCAATGAATCTTCACACTCCTAACGGAAACATGACTATGTTCATTCATACCCATTTTTTGGCCGAAACATGCTTGCGCAAACACCATTCGCAGCGCTGAAGCAATCAAAAGACGCTTCCCTTTAAATATAACAAATTTTTTGCCAACTGACTATAGAGAGGGTACGAAACTTCCATGTCCATCCAAAACTAACGGGGCGGCTGACCAGTTGCCGCCCCTGTTCATCCTAAGTAGCGATAATAGATCGTTTTCGCCTCGTGCACGTCTTTCGTGCCATGCACGAGCGCGCGGCCGTCGGCGAACACGACAAGCCGTTTGCCGCCGCCAAGCGACACGGCCACAAGATACGGATTCGCTTCCGTCTGCAGCCCTTGGCGGCGAAACATCTCCGCCAGCTCATCGATCTCGTACTCGCGCTGGACAGGTGGGCGGATTTGTACCGAATCGCGTCCGCACAACACTGCCGCCTTTGTCCGCTGGTCGTAGGAAAGAAACGGGTACGATGGGTGGCGTCCGCATGTCGGACAATCCTCCTTTTTCACCGCGTCAATGCGAACGGCGGCGTATTCATTCGTCCAAAGGTCAAAGGAAACAAGTTTGCCGCGAAGCGCCGCCCAATCCTCCACCAACATTTTCAACGCTTCCGCCACTTGATAGCTGACCACCATTTGCACTGCTGGACCGATGATCCCCGCCGTGTCGCACGTCAATCCTCCTTGCGGCACCGTTTCAAGCAAACAGTACAGACAAGGGGTGCGGCCCGGGATGAACGCGCAACTGAGGCCATAGCTGCCGACGCAAGCGCCGTAAATCCACGGGATGCGATATTTATAAGCCACATCGTTGAGCACAAGGCGCGTATCAAAATTGTCGGTCGCGTCAATCCATACATCCGGGCGCTGTTCAGCCGCGATCGCTTCGAGCTCTTCCGGCCCGGCGTCGCCAACGATCGCCTCGATCTCGACCTCGCTGTTGATCTGTTCAAGCCTCCGCTTCGCGGCGATCGCCTTCGGCAGCCGTGCGATCGCATCGGCTTCACTGTAGAGCTGCTGGCGCTGCAAATTGCTCCATTCCACATAATCGCGGTCAATGATCGTCAATTTGCCGATGCCGGCGCGCACGAGCGCCTCGGCGTTGCCTGCCCCGAGCGCGCCGGCGCCGACTATTACCACATGCTTCCTCCGAATGTTGGTTTGCCCTTCCTCGCCGATGGGCGCAAACAACTGTTGTCGGGAATAGCGTCCATTCAAACAATGCTCATTCCTTCCATCGGGCTGCTTGCTGACGCGTATCGCTTTTTCGGGATGCGTCCGGCTTCATAGCCGAGCCGTCCCGCCTCCACCGCCAGCTTCATGGCCCTCGCCATTTTCACAGGATCCGCCGCGCCAGAAACGGCCGTATTGAGCAACACCCCATCCGCACCAAGCTCCATTGCCAGCGCCGCATCCGCCGGGCTGCCGATCCCGGCGTCAACGATCACCGGCACCGTCGCATGTTCGATAATGAAACTCAAGTTGAGCGGATTGACGATGCCTTGCCCTGACCCGATCGGCGACGCTCCCGGCATAATCGCATGGCAGCCGAGCTCCTCGAGCCGCCTAGCCAGCACGACGTCATCTGATGTGTACGGCAGCACGATAAACCCTTCTTCCAACAGCTTCTCTGCCGCCTTCAACGTTTCGACCGGATCAGGAAGCAACGTTTTGTCGCAGCCGATCACTTCCACCTTAATCATATCACATAACCCCGATGCTTTGGCCAGTCGCGCGATGCGCACCGCCTCTTCCGCCGTTTTTGCCCCAGCGGTATTCGGGAGCAGCTTGTAGCGGGTGACATCGAGCTGTTCCAATACATTCGGCTGCTCCGGAGAAAAAATGTTCATCCGCCGAACGGCGAACGTCAAAATTTCCGCTCCTGACGCTTCCACCGCCGCTTTTTGCACTTCCCAACTCGGATACTTGCCAGTGCCAAGCAATAGCCGCGAAGAAAACGAATATG
This sequence comes from Geobacillus icigianus, assembly GCF_000750005.1. Classification (GTDB taxonomy): domain Bacteria; phylum Bacillota; class Bacilli; order Bacillales; family Anoxybacillaceae; genus Geobacillus; species Geobacillus icigianus. The sequence continues at coordinate 18,109 of NZ_JPYA01000049.1, forward strand.
GGCCAATGTTCAGCATCTCAACCGCCTCCTACAAAATGAACAATTTCGATGCGATCGCCATCGGCGAGCGCGGTTGTACCGTACTCATGTTTTTCAATGATGCGCACATTGACTTCGACAATCGCCAGCTTATTGGTAAGCTGGAAATAGGAGAGCAAATCGCTCACCGTTTTGACTTCATCGGGCACCGTGACCGTTTCCCCGTTGATCGTTAACGTCATTTGACCCCCTCCGTTTCTTCGGCATGACGCGTCAGCGCGAACGGCGACAAATCAAACGCCGGCTTCTTTCGCTCGACCAAGTCAGCCACAATCGCTCCGGTGACGGCGCTAAGCAAAATGCCGTTGCGGTAATGACCGGCAGCCACGAATACTCCTGGCCGCTCAGGATGTTCTCCAATATACGGCAATCCATCTTTCGTCTGCGGCCGAATTCCGCTCCATGCGTCGACCCATTCCGCTTGTTCAACGGCCGGAAGCAAATGAGCGGCTTGAAACAACAAGCGAGCCAGACCGCCAGCCAAGATGCGGCGATCATACGTGCCGGGGGTGGATGTGGCCCCGATCAGCAAGCGGTTCCCCGCCTTCGGGACGATATAACAGCCGTTTTTCGCAAACACTGTCGTTCGCAACAAAGGGACGTGCGCCCGCACCATGAGACACTCCCCCTTAACAGGGAACATGGAGAGCGAAAGCCCCGCCTTGGCGCCGAGCCGAGCCGCCCACGCTCCAGAAGCAATGACGACCGCCTCAGCGGCGAATGTGCCGACGGCCGTATCGACGAGATGACCGCCGCCTCCGGAGCGAATATCCAGCACTTCCGCATATTCATATAGATGAACGCCAGCGGAAACGGCCGCCGACACAAGGGCGGCGGCTAGGTTGGGAGCGCTCACCTGCCCATCGCCCGGAATCCACATCGCCCCTGTCAGCGCCTCGGCATGAAGCTGCGGCTCGATCTCCCGCACTTCCTCGTTGGTAAGCCAGTGCACCGGTTCGCCCCTCTCGCGCCAAAACGCGTAGTGACGGCGCAAATCGTCCGCCTCTTCCTCCGTTGTCGCCGCTTTGATCAACCCTTTTTCCACCAATTCAATGTCCATCCCGGTCCGCTCTTTCAGCTCGGCAGCCAATGACGGCATGAGCGCCCGGCTTTGTAAAGCGAGCGGGACGAGCGGGCTTGGCGCGGAAAATTCCGATTGCGCTCCGAGCATGCCAGCAGCGGCGCTTGATGCCTCTTTGCCCGCCTTCCCTATGTCAAATATGGCAACGCGATGCCGCCGCTTAGCGAGCTCCCATCCGACAGCGGCCCCAATCACTCCCCCGCCGATCACAATGACATCATACGAAGACGCTGTCACTCGATCCTCTCCCCCTTTACGATCTCAGCGAGCTGTTTCGCTTCCCGCACAGGATCTTCCGCCAAAAAAACCGCCGACAATACCGCCACTCCCGCCGCGCCGGCTTTCAGAACGGAACGCGCGTTGCCGGCATGAATGCCGCCGATCGCAATAATCGGAATTTGCACAGCCCGAACGACGTCCGCCACCCCATCCAACCCGCGCGGCACTAGACCCGGCTTGCTGTCCGTCGGAAACACATGGCCGTACAAGCAAAAAAGAGCACCAGCCTGTTGGGCTTGTTTCGCCTCGATCGGTCCATGCACTGAACAGCCGATCGCCAAATCCGGGAACGTGCGGCGAACGGCGCGCACCGGCAGGCTGTGATAGGCGAGTTGCACCCCTTTGACGCCGTAGACCGCGGCCACATCAACCCGGTCATTGACGATAATTTTTTGCGCCGGCACCCCTGCCCGCAACAGCGCGACCACAAACTCTGCCACCTCGCGCGCCGTTTTTCCCTTTTCGCGGACGTGAATGGCATCGGCATACGGATGAACGCGTGCACAAATAGCAGCCAATTGCGCTGCTGTCTGCCGGCCCGTGGAAACCAAATGAAGGACACCCATCTTCATCCCTGACTTTCTACCGCACATCGCGGATAGGAATATACGGATAGTGGATCCCGACGTAATAAGCGGCAAACAGGAACGCAGCGAACAGCGCGACAAACCAACCATCGTATTTGCTAAATCCGATCTCATAATAAAACGTGCGCGGACCGCTTCCGGAAAACTGTTTCGCTTCCATCGCCACCGCGATGCGTTGGGCGCGGCGGATGCTTTGCGACAACAGCGGAATGGCGTAGCGCTTCACTTTGCCAAGTCCGCCCTGGCGCGGCACCCCTCGCACCTTTAACGCATGGCGAATCGTTTGCAGCTCCTCGAGCATGATCGGCAACAGCCGCACCGCCGCCAAAAAGCTGTAGGCATACTTTGGTTTCAGTTTCAGCTGCTGCATCAAGGAGTAAAACAACGGCACGGGCCGGGTGGTCAACGCAAAGATGAGTCCAAGCAGCCCGAGCGCCAAGGCGCGAAATCCTAGATGCAGCCCGCGCCAAAAACTCTCCGCTGTAATATGGATCAGCCCCCAGCGGAACCATGTGGTCGTTCCTTCTCCGAACATCATCATCGATGAGGCGCTGGAAAAAAAGATCAGGAAAAACGGCAAAAACATCCAGAATAAAACGTTCGCCGGATACCCCGTGCCAAAACAAAACAAAAGGAAAAGAGCTAGCGACAAGTTAATGAGCACATTCGGATTGTGAATCAACAGCACGGCCAAAAAGAGCACGACAAGCACCGCGAGCTTCAGCGTCGGATTCGCCTCATAAAGCCATGTTTCCCGATGCGAGATTTCCCACTTCATCGTCCCATCCCCCTCTTGGCAATCGCCAACCGGCAAACGTCCAACGGCTCGTCGCGGACAAGCGCACCGTCTTCAATCACCCAGCGCCTTGTGGCAAAACGGCGGACAATGTGCTCATCGTGCGTCACCATGATGACCGCCGCTCCTTGCTGGCGCTGCGATTCGAGCCGTTCGAGCAAAGCGAACGTATTTTTCGCATCCTGTCCGAAGGTCGGCTCGTCGAGCAAAAGAAGGCGCTGGCCGGCGATGACGGAAGACGCTACGCTCAGCCGCCGCTTTTGCCCGACCGACAATTGGTACGGGTGCGTATCCTGTTGCTCGATCAGGTCAAACTCGACCAAAAAGCGGTGAACCAACGCTTCGATTTCCGCCGCCGGGCGCCCTTGGAGCTTGAGGGAATAAGCGAGTTCATCGCGGACAGAATGGGTGACAAACTGCCATTCGGGATTTTGAAACACAAACGCGATATCGCGATGCAGCGGCTGCCGCTCGCTGATGTCGTCTCCAAACAGCTGATAGCGTCCTTCGGTGCGAATGAGTTGCATCAAAGCATGCAGCAACGTGCTTTTGCCGGCGCCGTTTTTTCCCGTGACAGCGATCCACTCGCCGCCTCTCACCGCCGCCTCGGAAACCTCAATTTTTGCCTCTTTCCTCCTAAAGCCGCGAAACTGAGAAAGGCGAAGCAGCTCCTCGCCCTCTTCGCTGACCGCGCGCCGCTCCGGCCATCCGTAGTCGTCCCAGATGCCTGGATACCAAATGCCGTGGGCGCCAATGGCGTGCTTATAGCGGGAAAACACCGTTTTCGCCTCACCATCGGCGATAATTTGACCATCGCGCCCCAGCAAAATGATACGGTCAATAAAATCGAGCACATGGTCAATTTTATGTTCGACGATGATGACCGTCTTCTCCCGACCGACTTGTTTGACCGTTTGCCACACCGCTTTCGTTCCTTCGTCGTCAAGCAAAGCCGTCGGTTCGTCCAAAAACAGCACATCCGGCTCCAGCGCCAATACAGACGCCAAAGCAAGACGCTGTTTCATTCCTCCCGAAAGCGTATGAATGTCGGTGTGCGGCGCAATGGCCAAGCCGACTTGATCCAACAGCGCGTGAATGCGCTCCGGCATCTGCTCGCGCGGCACGTTTCGATTTTCCAAGGCAAACGCGATCTCCTCATCCGCATACGGCATACAAAACTGAGCATCTGGGTCTTGAAACACGTACCCCCAGCGTTCCGGCCGCTCGAGACGCTCGGCTTTCATCGGCACGTCAATCGAATTGGGAATAAGGCCGGCCATCACTTGCAATAGCGTGGATTTGCCGCATCCCGACGGGCCAAGGAGGAGCACTTTCTCCCCTTGAGCGATCGAAAGCGACAAATCGCAAAACAACAGCCCGGCGCGCCCGGGAAATTTCAGGCGCAGCCGCTCGATCGATACCGCTTCTTTCATCTTTCTTCGCCGCCTTATCGATTCAATGCGTCATAGTCGTCTTGGGAAGCCGGCCGCCACATTTGCGTCACCCCGGTTTTCTCAAGCGCCTTGGCCAACGAGACAGCGAACGCGCCGGCAATCACGATGGCACCGATAAAGCGCGCCAGCAAAAAGAGCGCCATGTTCCATGGGGCGAGCGCGTCAATGTAGCCTTTGTAAAAGTCCATGATGAGCGAACCGGCCGTCGCGCCGACCGCGCTTAGCGAGACGACGAACACGTCAAACCGCCGATAGCGGAACGCCGCAAACACAAGCTCGGCAAACAACCCTTGAACAAATCCATAAATGAGCACTTCAAGCCCCCACTGCGACCCCATGATCAGCTCACCGGACGAAGCCGCCGTTTCGGCAAGCAGCGCCACCCCGGGCTTGCGGATGAGCAAATAGGCGAGCGATGAGGCGATAAACCACATCCCATACATCAATTGATCGGCATGGAAGCCAAACACTTTCACCATATCGTACAGCGGCCCCCATACTTTGTAAATCACCCCGAACACAATCGCAATCACAATCGTTGTTAAAATGTCGGCCAGCTTCAACCCTTTTGCCTTCCGTTCCATCTCAATGTCCCTCCTTTGTTCGTTTTGCCCACGTCAACGGCTTGCCGCCAGCCGCGCGGACGGCCAGCGTTCGAGCCGGTACGCCATGTCCCAAAATTCATACTCATATTCGCTGCTGATTAAGAAATGCTGCTCCATCCGGGAGCGCTCCTCCTCGGTGACCGCCTCAGCGATGGCATCCAAGCGCGCGATCTGTTCTTCGACAAGCGAACGGAACCAGTCGGAACTGTATGTGCCAATCCATTTTTCATAAATCGGATCGTTCGGCTGGCACGTTTTTAAGCGTTCACCGATTTCATAGTACAGCCAATAGCAAGGCAAAATGGCGGCGATGACATCGCCTAAGTGCCCTTCGTACGCCGCCCGGTACATATGCGAAGTATACGCGTACGCCGTCGGCGCGGGAACGAATGCCGCCCGCTCCGCTTCCGTAATATTAAGCAGCTCGGCGAACGTTTCATGCAGCGACAACTCCGCCTCGCAGGTGCTCTGCGCGTGATGGGCGAGCCGGGCGGTCGCGGCCAGATCCGGCGCCTTGGCAGCTCCGAGCGCCTGCACACGGGCAAAATGGCGCAAGTAATACGCATCTTGCATCACATAATAACGGAATTTTTCACGCTCAAGCGTTCCTTGGCCGAGCTCCTGAACGAACGGATGGCAAAAGCTCGCCTGCCAGATCGGGTCGGCCGCTGCGCGCACTCGCTTGGCAAAAGACATGGTTTCTCCCCCTTTTTCATCGAAATAAAAACGCCGCTTCCTTTACGGATCGGCGTAAAGAAAGCGGCGTGGGCTCACCGTTTGGCTAGGCAAAAAGGACATAGCCCGCCTTCGTGCAGCTCCTCCACTTCCCTACGCTGGCATTACCCAGATCAGGTGCTAAGGGTCTCAAAGGCACACTTTGATCTCAGCCTTTCTAAAGGCCCCCCTAGTGGATCGCAATGATGCTATTTCCTTGTTTACATTTATCATATCACGGCCGTTCCCGTTGTCAACCGTTTTTTCCGGCCAACGTTGCGTCGGCCACCGCCATTCGCTATGATAAAAGCGCAACGATTGACTACCGGATAGGAGTGAACAGAGTGGCAAACGTCATTTTGAAACGGCAGCGAAAAAAACGGCTTGAACAAGGCCATCCATGGATTTTCCAAAGCGAAGTCGACCGCATCGAAGGCGACATCACGCCGGGCGACTTCGTGGACGTTTATAACCACCAAGGCTATTGGCTGGCGAAAGGGTACATCAACCCCGCCTCGCAAATCATCGTCCGTGTGCTGACGCAAAACCCCGATGACGAATTGAATGAGCGCTTTTTTGTCGAGCGCATTCGCCAAGCGTGGGCGTATCGTGAGCGGATGATCCCCGGCGTTCGCTCCTGCCGCGCCATCTACGGCGAAGCCGATTTTCTGCCGGGGCTGATCGTCGACAAATACGAAGAAATCCTTGTCGTGCAAATATTGACGCTTGGAATGGAGCGGCGCAAAGACTGGATTTTACGCGGCTTGCTGGAAGTGTTTTCCCCCAAAGCCGTCTATTTGCGCAACGATGTGTCCGTTCGCGAGCTTGAAGGGCTCAAACAAGAAAAAGGCTTTTGGTATCAACAAGCGGAAACCGAGGTCGTGATCGAAGAAAACGGCGTTCAATACATCGTCGATATTGAAAACGGCCAAAAAACCGGCTTTTTCTTCGATCAGCGGCAAAACCGCGCCGCGCTCCGCCCGCTGATCGGCCCGGAGACGACCGTGCTCGATTGCTTCACCCATACCGGGTCGTTCATGTTGAACGCCTGCCTGTACGGCGCGAAACATGCCACCGCTGTCGATATTTCCGAACACGCCATCGAGACGGCGAAACGCAACGCCGCCTTAAACGGCTTTACAAACATCGACTTTGTCGTCGCCAACGCCTTCGACTATTTGCGCGAATCCGTGCGCGCCGGCCGACAGTGGGATGTCGTCATCATCGACCCGCCCGCGTTCGCCAAATCGGCCTATGCCGTTCCAAAGGCGCTGCGCGGCTATAAGGATATTAATTTAAACGGGCTCAAACTCGTCAAAGACGGCGGCTTTTTTGTCACTTCGAGCTGCTCATACCACGTCCGCCCGCACCTGTTTCAAGAGATGGTCGCCGCTGCGGCGTTTGACGCCAAAAAAGTGCTCCGCCAAGTCTATTGGGGCGGCGCCGGCTACGATCATCCAAAACTGCTCGCCGCTGAAGAAGGAGATTATTTAAAATTCGCTATTTACGAAGTCCGCTCCCGGCGATAACGATATCAGTGCCATTTTGTTTTTCGCAGCATCGTTCGCTCTTCTTGTCACCGTGCCTGCTTGTCAGGTGATCAAGACGGGACATGGAGAGCGGAATTTCTTTATTACGAACAATAACCATGGCCTTCTCCGAAACGAGCTTCCTGCTCATAGCCCAGCTCACAGGCTGAGCACAGGGGTTTAGGGGAAACGAGGCAGCACCTAGAAGACTGGTGATTTAGTGCAAAATACTACTGATTCCATCCGTTTCTCAATTAGAGAAGCCTTGCAAAATCAAGTTTCTTTTCTGAATGAACATGCCGCCGATTCGTGTGTGACAGCAATTTTTCACCGGCCTTCTAGAAGGCTGATGATTTAAGGGGGCAAGCCGCTGATCAAACCCGTTTCTCAAATGGATCAGCCTAGTCGCATCAGGAGCGCCTTTCATGCTCAAGAGAAACAACCGTTTTTCACCAGCCTCCTAGAAGCCGTTGCTCCCCTCGGCGCCCCTTCCCTACGCCTTGTTTCCTTGGCGCGGCGGAAACGGCTGCTCTTTGCGCAGCACGGCTAAATAAACGAACATCGAAACGAGCACGGAACAAGCCGCTGATAAGTAAATGGCCGGATAACCAAACCAATGGCTGATCTGGCCGAACACCATCGCCCCAATGCCAACTCCTAAATCAAAAAACGAGAAAAACGTCGCGTTCGCCATCCCTTTCCGATGAACAGGCGCCCGCTCCACCGACCACGCCTGCAGCCCCGGCTGCACCATGCCAAACCCAAAACCGTACAGCACCGCCGCAGCCAATAACGCCCATTCCCCCGGCAGCCAAGCGAGCAGCAGCATCGCCAACAAAATGAGCCCGGCACCGGGGAGAAAGACAGCCCGATGCCCTTTCCGGTCATACCACTGACCGGCGAACGTCCGCGTCACCATTAAAGCGAGCGCGTAAAGCAAAAAATATAGCTGCAAGCCGCCGATGTCTTTTTGCGCCGTATACAAAGGCAAAAAGGAAGCGATGCCGCCAAAGGTCACCGTTAAAAAGAAAAGCAGCACGGATGGAATCAAAGCCGTCTTTTCGTAAAGATCCCATTTGCTTTCCTTTTGGCCATGCTTGGCCTCCGCTTTTTTATATGTAATCGCCGCGGCAAACGCCAAAGAAGCCACACCAAGCGCCGCACAAATCAGAAATAAGCGGTTGAACGGAATAGAGGCCGCCAACGCAAGTCCAAGCGACGGGCCAAAGGCGAGGGCAATATTTCCCGACAGCCCGTAATACCCCATCCCTTCCCCGCGGCGGCTCGCCGGAATGATATCGGTCGCTACCGTGCCGGATGCCGTTGTCGAAAACCCCCAGCCAATTCCTTGGATCACCCGCATGAAAAAGAGAAAGAAAATGCTCGAGATCAGACTGTAGGATCCGACAGAAATGACAAAAATGAGCAATCCGAGCAAAAACACAAACCGTCGTCCTTTCGTCTCCAGTGCATGGCCAGCGAAAGGCCGAACGACGAGCGCCGAAAAAGTAAAAATCCCAACAACGAGGCCAATGAGCTGATCATTGCCACCTAAATGCTCGACAAAAAGCGGGATGGTCGGCAGCGTCATTTGAAATCCGAGGAAAACAAAAAAGTTGGCGAGGCAAATGAACAGGAAATTGCGCGTCCAAATTTTCTCTTTCTGCTCCGTCACCACCGGTTGTTGTTGCGCACCCATATCTCTCCCCTTCCTATCTTTCGTATCCCTCAATATTTGTCAGTATAACATACTGGATGCGTTTGTGTAAGCGAAATGATCGATTCCTTTCTGTTTTCAAAAAAGGCGGAGAAAAACCGCACTTCCCCTGATCGCCATCGGGAAGCGTGTGAAAAATGAAGCCGATGCCATAAGGGATTTCCGCTTGAAAAACGATGCGGGGAACGTGTATGCGCTCGAAGATCACAGCCTTCTAAAAAGGCGAAAAAAAGCTTCCCTGCTTGATCAAGGAGGAACATAGGAAAAGTAGAACCGATGTGACCAATCTTTTCGATTGGCGAAACGATATTGCCAAGCGCCCCGTTCCTTAACATCCCCGTTCTCCGAAAAACAAAAAGGATCTGTGGAAAACCAGATCCTAAACAACGGCTAAACGTATAAAGGCCGCTCCATCCTAGGACGAAAGGTGCCTAAAAACAGATCCTAAACAACGGCTAAACCGTTGATCCGAACCCATTACGTTTCCTTGCTTGCCACTGCAGGTGCCGGCCGCAAACGCCTCGCAACGCTTTGAATCCAACGAACCAAAATGAGGCCTCCGTTCCTTCGACCGCAGCGGCGTTTTACCATCCTTTCCGTTGGCGCAACGCCAAAATTTGCGCCGTATGATGCTTGCCATGCCATGCATACAACGCCGTCAATACGTAAAGCGGCATCTCCTTCGCCGCTCCTTCCGGCCGAACGGTGCGGTGAAAATCGGCTTCGGTCATCGCTTCCAGCAGCGCTGCCCACCGAGCGTGAAGACCGTCAAGCAATACGAGCGAAGGTTCGATAGCCAGCGAGCGCGCCTCCGCCGTTTTAGCCCATTCGCTTTCGGCAAATGGTTTTACCAGCGGGTGTTCCTCCGTCAGCCCCCATTTCGTGCGCAAAAACGCGTTCATGCTCGCGTCGGCCAAATGGTGAACGACTTGGGCGATCGTCCACCCGCCGTCGCGGTAGGGAGTGTTCAACTGCTCTTCATTCAATCCGCTCACCGCCTCCCGCAAAGCACCGGGGTGTTCACGGATCGCTTTGATCCACTCTTCTACCTCTTGGCCGCAAAATGCCGCCGGCGGTTGAAACGTTCCGATAGGATAACGGATCGGGTCGATGGTCGTCATCTTTCTCCTCTCCTTTCTATGAGGCCGGTGATTTAAGGAAACAGGCCGCTTACCAGCCTCGTTTCTCAAATAGAAAAGCCCTGTCGCATCCGGATCGCCTTTCACACGCTCCCCCATGTTCAAGAGAAACAACCGTTTTTCACCAGCCTTATAGACATCCATTCGACGCCGACCGAACCAATTCCTTCTCATTCTTTCCAGAGATAAACCCGCGCTTCATACGGCTTCATCATAAAACGAGTGGCGTTTTTATGCGGCCGAACCGGATAATTGCTCAGCGCCAAATGGTCCGATTGGAGGCGAATCGGGTCATAACGATACAGAGCCGGCCGCTCCGACAAGTTGACAATGACAAGCGCTCGCTCGCTCCCAAGCGTCCTTGTATATGCATAAATCGAACGGTGATGTTCCAGCAGCAAATCGTACGTTCCGTAAACAAGCAGTTCATGTTGTTTACGAAGCTCGATCATTCGCCGGTAAAACGACCAGACCGAATGGGGATCGCGCCGTTCGGCTTCGACATTGATCGTCCGATAATTATCATTCACCTGAATCCACGGGGTTCCCGTGGTGAATCCAGCGTTCGGCTCGGCAGACCATTGCATCGGTGTGCGTGAATTGTCGCGACCTGTTTTCCAAATCGTGCGCATGATCTCGTCATGCGCGCGCCCCTTGGCCCGCTCCAGTTCATACATCCGCAAAATCGCGACATCACGATAATCGTGAATATGAGGAAACTGAACATTGGTCATGCCAATTTCTTGGCCTTGATAAATGAACGGCGTTCCTTGCATGAAAAAGTACAGCGCGCCGAGCGCCTTCGCGCTTTCCGCCCAATACTCGCGGTCATTCCCCCATGTCGACACGGAGCGGGGCACATCGTGATTTTCCAAAAAGAGCGCATTCCAGCCCCGGTTTTCCAGCCCTTTTTGCCACTTCGTCAATGTTCGCTTCAACCGCCGAACATCGATCGATCCATCATCCTGGCGTTGCCATAACCCTAAATGTTCAAACTGAAAAATCATATTGAACACACCATGCTCTTCTCCGACCCATTGTTCGGCTTCCTCAACCGTCACGCCGTTCGCCTCCCCGACGGTCATTACATCGTAACGTGCAAACGTTTGCTCCGTGAGCTCTCGCAAATAGTCCATAATTCCCGGCTGATTCATATGGCCGGCAAACGACGGCACGTATTTCAGCCCTTTCGGATTCGGCAAATCGGGAAGCCCTGGTTTTTTCTTAATATGGGAAATGGCATCGACGCGGAAGCCATCGATCCCTTTCTCCAACCACCAGTTGACCATATCATACAGCGCCCGGCGCACCTCATCGTTTTCCCAATTCAAATCCGGCTGCTTGACATCGAAAATGTGCAAATAATACTGTCCCGTTTGTTCATCGTATTGCCATGCCGAGCCGCCGAAGATGCTCTCCCAATTATTCGGCTCGCGCCCGTCTTTGCCGTCGCGCCAAATATACCAATCGCGCTTCGGACTGTTCCGCGATGAGCGCGATTCGATGAACCACGGGTGCTCATCGCTCGTATGGTTGATGACCAAATCCAAAATGATTTTCAACCCGCGCCGATGGGCTTCGGCGAGCAGCTCATCAAAGTCGGCCATCGTTCCGAATTCATCCATAATCGCTTGATAATCGCTAATATCATATCCATTATCGGCATTCGGCGAGCGGTAAATCGGGCAAATCCAAATAATGTCGACCCCAAGCTCGACAAGATAATCGAGCTTCTCAATGATGCCGCGAAGATCGCCAATGCCGTCGCCGTTGGAATCCATAAAACTGCGCGGATAAATTTGATAGGCGACACCCTCTTTCCACCACGTTTTCTTCAAGGCTGCTCCTCCTTTGTGCACACGTTTTCACTATTAACTGTACAACACATCTCCGCCGTGCACAACTCTCTTTTCCAAAAAAACAGCCGCTTGGCCGAGAGCAGACCGACTCGCGCCAAGCGGACGGCGTTTTCCCATTTCATCGCCGAGCAGCCAAGCGTTCCTCATAAAGCAAAACCCGCCAAGGACGTTCTCACGCCCGAAGACCGCCCATAACGACTCCATATGAGCGATGCCATTTAGGAGCGGCAACACCATCGTCCCCTCTCCGACATACGGTTTGGCATCAGCGATCGCGCCGGTCAAATGATAGGCTTTGCTTGCAAACACGACAACGTCAAACGGTCCATCGTCCTCCCCCGCAACGATCAGTTTGGGCCTCAACACGGCGTCACCGTGCACGCTACGGATGACAAGCCCCCGTTCTTCCAACTCTCGTTTTCTCCTCTCGCGAACAAGAAAGGCAACATCCACCCCTTTTTCCAGCAGCCGTCCGCCGAAATAGCCGCCGACAGCCCCCGCTCCAACAACGAGAACGCGCATCGTATCCCTCACTCCTTCCTTCCCCAAGCGATCTCGTAGCCTGCCGCACGTCCATGGAAACGCCATGACCGTTGTCAAGAAGAAAAAAGGAAGAAGGGGACGTGCCTCTTCTTCCTTCGAGGCCGCTAGCAGCAGCGCGACACTTTGCCGCCTTTGGCATTGTAGCGCGCCTCTTGCGCCTCGCAGAAAAACTCTTTTCGCGACTTGATCGGCTCGCCAGGATGATGGGTTTTCATATGTTCGACATATTTTTCATAGCTCGGCACGCCGACAAGCAAATCTAGAAACTGGCGGCGATAAGCCAAAACGTTTTTCAGCCATTTAGGCATAGTGCTTCGCTCCCTCTCCGTCGCGCGGCACGTACGGCGCTTCTTTGAGCGGCACGTGTTTGTTTTGCAGCACCTTGATCCAAACATTGAGCGCGGAAATCAGCATAGCAATGACAACGAGCATGAAAATCGCGCACAATGTCGCATCAATGTAGTCGTTCATAATAATTTGCCGCATTTGCGCCTCATTCGTTGCCGGCGCTAAAATTTTGCCTTGGCTCAAGCTGTCTTGGAACAGTTTCGCATGCGATAAGAAACCAATTTTGACATTTTCATGGAACAGTTTTTGATACCCGGCCGTCAGCGTGACGACAAGCAGCCACGTCGTCGGCACGAGCGTCACCCAGACATACGCTTTTTTCCCCATTTTAAACAGGACCGTCGTAGCAAACAGCAAAGCGATGCCGGCCAACATTTGGTTGGCGATGCCAAACAGCGGCCAGAGCGTGTTGATGCCGCCGAGTGGGTCGACGACGCCTTGGTACAGGAAGTAACCCCACGCCAGTACGCAAAGGGTCGTGGCGATCAAGTTCGAGACGAGCGAATCCGTTTTGCCGAGCGGTTTGTAGAACGTCCCCATAATGTCTTGGATCATGAAACGACCGACGCGCGTGCCAGCGTCAATGGTCGTCAAGATGAACAGCGCTTCGAACAAAATCGCAAAGTGGTACCAGAACGCCATGAGCGCCTTGCCGCCGATGACGCTTGATAAAATGTGCGCCATCCCGATCGCCAACGTCGGCGCCCCGCCCGTGCGCGACAACACCGTTTGCTCGCCGACGTCTTTCGCCAGCTGCGCAAGCATATCCGGTGTGACGGTGAAACCCCATGACGATACCACTTTTGCCGCCTGCGCCACATCGGTTCCGATCACAGCCGCCGGGCTGTTGATGGCAAAATAGGCTCCCGGCGTCAAGACGCAAGCCGCCACCATTGCCATCACCGCGACGAACGACTCCATCAGCATCGCGCCGTAGCCGATCGGGCGCGCATGGCTTTCCCGCTCAATCATCTTCGGCGTTGTGCCGGACGACACGAGCGCGTGGAATCCAGACACCGCGCCGCAAGCGATCGTAATGAACAAGAACGGGAACAGATTGCCGGCAAACACCGGTCCGGTGCCATCGATAAATTTCGTCACTGCCGGCATTTGCAAGTCCGGCATCACGACGAAAATGCCAAGCGCAAGGCCAATGATCGTGCCGATTTTCAAGAACGTGCTCAAGTAGTCGCGCGGCGCCAACAAGAGCCACACCGGCAAAGCCGAGGCGACAAAGCCATAAATGATCATTAAAATGGCGATCGTTTCCCCTTTTAACGTGAACATGGCGGAAAGCGTCGGATGCTTTGCGACATATTGCCCCGCTACAATCGATACAATGAGCAGCACAAATCCACCAAGCGATGCCTCCGCGACGCGTCCCGGACGGATGAAACGCATGTAAATGCCCATCAAAATCGCAATCGGAATCGTTGCAGCGATCGTAAACATCCCCCATGGGCTTCCGATAAGCGCTTTCACAACCACGAGCGCCAACACCGCCAATAAAATAATCATAATGCCCAAAATGCCAAACGCAGCGATAAGCCCCGTGACCGGCCCCATTTCTTCCTTAATCATTTCGCCGAGCGACTTCCCGTTGCGGCGCATCGAAGCAAACAAAATGACAAAGTCTTGCACCGCTCCGCCAAGAACGACGCCAATGACAATCCAAAGCGTTCCCGGCAAATACCCCATCTGCGCGGCCAAAATCGGCCCGACAAGCGGCCCGGCGCCGGCGATGGCGGCGAAGTGATGCCCGAACAACACCCATTTGTTGGTCGGAACGTAGTCTTTTCCGTCATTGAACACTTCCGCCGGCGTTTTCCGGCTATCATCGAGACCAAACACGTTGCGAGCGATAAACCGGCTGTAAAAGCGATAGGCGACCGCATACGTACAAACGGCAGCGACAATCAGCCACATGGCGTTGACCGATTCGCCGCGGCTTAAAGCCAAAATGGCGAACCCTGCGGCCCCTAGAACCGAGATCAGGCCCCATAACAAAATCGATTTCAGCCCCTTCACACGTTTTCCCCCTTTGATGCAATTAAAATTCTTCCCATTCTTATTATATTCATTATTCTGAAAAATTGAAAGAAGTTTTTCCCGTACACATGACCTATTTGGCCTAATAGGGAAGGATCTTCATTCCACTATTGCAAAAAAGCATAAAATAGAAAAGGAAAGTAAAAAATGTAATTGCGCGCCGCTGGACTGATCCTTCTGCTTCCGCTCGCTCTTCCTTGTTCTGCTTCATCGCGAAACAACCAACGCAGCGGTCACAAAACATTATTTTAGCAAAGGGTCGAGAAAGTGAAAGCCATCGAAGCATTATTATGGAGCATCGCCTTGCCCGGTTTCGGGCAACTGTTAAACAAAAAGTATGTCAAAGGAATCACCATGATTTTTTTAGAGCTGCTCATTAACACGCAATCGCGGTTTAACGAAGCCATTCGGCTCAGCTTTTTAGGGCGCACCAATGAAGCGGCGGCCATCGTGGACATCGGCTGGCTCATGTTTTATCCTTGCTTGTACTTTTTTGCGATGTGGGACGCGTTTAAGGATGCCGGCGGCGGCCAAACACCGTATTCGTTTTTGCCGTTTGTTTTCTCCGCTTACTTTGTGACCGTCGGTTTAATGTATTCGTTCGATGTCAAAGTTGCGGACATCTTTTTCGGGCCGATTTGGCTGCCCTTTTTATCGGTCATTCCTGGATGGGCCGTTGGACGATTGCTGCAAGTCGTTCTGTTGAAATGGAGGCGGCCGTCTACTCGATAATCGCTCCATCAGAAAAGCCGCCAATCATTCGTTGGCGGCTTTGGGCTGCGGTTCTTTGGCAGTTTTTTGTTTTTTCCACGTTCCAAAGGCAATGACAGCGACAACGACGAGCAACTCAAACCCGTATTTGATCACAGGGTTGGCAAAGTACTCTTTCAAAAACGGCTCGCCAACGATCATTTTCGCCGCCGTCCAAGCAAGGACACCAGCGCCGATCGTAATGATGATCGGGAAGCGCTCAATCCATTTTAAAATGAGCGTACTGCCCCACACCATGATCGGAACAGAAATGAGCAGCCCAAGGACAACAAGGAGAAAACTTCCATGAGCGGCACCGGCGACCGCCAACACGTTATCAAGCCCCATCAACGCATCGGCGATAATGATCGTGCGGATCGCCCCCCATAAACTTCCCCCGGCTTCGACATCGTCGTGGCTTTTTCCCTCGATCAGCAGCTTATACGCGATCCAGACAAGCAGCACACCACCGACTAGCAAAAGGCCCGGAATTTTCAACAGCCAGAGGACAAACATCGTCGCCAACGCCCGAATGACGACGGCGCCGGCCGTCCCCCACACCACCGCCTTCTTCTGTTGGTGCTTCGGCAAATTGCGGGCCGCGAGTCCGATGACAATCGCATTATCTCCTGCCAGCAAAAGGTCAATGATGATAATCGACAGCAACGCGGCCCAAAACTCAGGTGAAACCCATTCCATCTGTATCCTTCCTCCCCTACAATTGATATTTTTCTCTTAAGGAAGCAGGAGCGATCGCGATGATGCGCTGCAAAACGAACAGCAAAACAGTGAAATCATCGATCCAACCCACTACTGCTAGCCAATCGGGAATGAGGTCAAACGGCAGCGCCACATACAACAGCAGCAGGCCGATGGAAAACACTTTTTTTCGTCTCGGCACTTCGCGCGACGTAAAAAACTCCACCAAAAACGGAAGAAACCGACGGATTCGAACCATTAAGCGAAGCCGCTTCCAAACGTTGCGCATTCCATCCCCTCCATCTCTTTCTTTTCGGAGCAACTCCCCGTCCATTTTCGTTTACGATTATCTTCCCCCTTTCGTTTCCGTCCATGAAAAAAGACCTTTACCATGGCTGGTAAAGGTCTTAAACAAAAACAGACCTTTACCGCCGCAGGTAAAGGTCTCGCTAACAACGTCACCGTTGCCAACAAAGCCGAGGGCGGGAACTGCGCCCTGAACTGACGACTTCGCTGTTAAAGCTACTCCCCTTTAACAAAACGATATCGCGTTGTCTAATTTTATCATAATCAATATTGATACGACCTGTCAATCCATTTGTGCCGAAACATCACACAAAAAGGCGATGTTTCCGCACCGATCAAGCGCCAACATGGCGATGTGCGTTTGCCGCCCCCGTTTGTCGCCTTACTGCCCAGCGGTGAATTTCAGCCCTATCATCCCGATGAGAATCAATAATAAAAAGAGGATCCGCGGCGCGTTGACAGGTTCATCCGCTAGTGTGGGCGATCGGCGGCAAACTATGCATGAACGAAAAAATGGTATTTACTCGTTTACGTGCCCATCTTTCAAACCAGCCCAAAACGCAGCAACGATCGACAGGGCGACGATGATCATCGGCGCATACATGAGCAAAAATGTCTCCATCATCCTTTCCCTCCTTCCCATTTTCCTTTCACGTATGCCTTGTTAAACAAAAAGAGACGCATAAGCAAATAAAGTGACGGAATTAACAACAATAGACCGGCAAGAAACGCAACGATCAACGCCATAGCCATCGTCTCATTCGTAAACCCGTCATAAATGGTCAAATACGGGTATAGCAAATACGGATAATGTGAAATGCCATAGGCGTAAAAGGCGAACGCGTATTGAAACAACAACGCAATAAACGCCCAGCCGAATCGCCGTTGCCGCCAAAGGAGCCAAACGGTCATGACAAAAAACAAAAAGGAAATGACCAGCATCCACGCCACGTTCCATAGGTTGGCGTAATGTTCGGGATTATGGTAGCGGAGCTGATAAATAATGAGCAGCGCTGACAACATTGTCGGCCCGCTCCAAAGAAGAGCGTAGCGGCGCAACAGCGCTCGCGCTCGTTCATCCTTGGCCGCGTCCGCATAATACGTTAAGAAAACGGCAGAAATGTAAAGAACGCTCGTCACGCTTAACAGCACAATGCTCCATGACAACGGGCTTGCAAACAGCTTCCCATAATTAAGCGCAACACCTGAAGCGCCTGCCTCTACAAACCCGCCTTCGGAAATCGTCAACACGATAGACAGCGAGGCCGGGATCAACAGCCCTGTCAATCCATAAGCGATTAAATACCAGTTCCGTTCCGTCCCCCCATACGTATGAAACGCGTAGTACGAGCCGCGAATAGCTAACAAAATGATCGAGATGCTCGCCGGGACAAGCAAAATAGAACCGTAATAATACGCCGTTTTCGGAAAAAAGCCGACCATGCCGACAAAGAAAAAGACAAGAAAGACGTTCGTCACTTCCCAGACAGGGGAAAGATAGCGCTGAATGATGCGGTGCAAAAGATGCTGTTTGTTTGCCCAATGACTATAGGCGCTAAAAAACCCAGCCCCGAAATCAATCGAAGCAACGAGAATGTACCCGAACAAAAACAGCCATAACACCGAGATGCCAATGACTTCGAGCGTCATGGCGCCACCTCCCCGTTATTGGCCCGCTCTGCCAGCTCCCGCTCAACCGGGTTGCGGCGGAACATACGGACGAGCACTGTTGCGCTTGCAATCACCAACACGGTATACAAAAGGCAAAACAACACAAGCATCGTATCAACATGCGCAGACGATGTCGCTCCTTCCGCCGTTTTCATATAGCCGCGCAAAATCCACGGCTGCCGCCCGACTTCCGCTAAGTACCATCCCGCCTCAATCGCGACCATCGCCAGTGGCCCTCCCGCCACCAGCAGTCCAAAAAACCATTTTTTCACTGTCCATTTCCAGCGAAACATCGATCCGAGCCAATAAGCGGCTGCGACCACCATTAAAAACACCCCGATCGTGACCATCACATCGAATAAATAATGAATGGATAGCGGCGGACGCTCATCTTCCGGAATATCATTCAACCCAGTCACAACCGCCGCGGGATGGTTATGAGCCAAAATGCTAAGGGCGTATGGAATTTTCAAGGCATATTTCACTTCCCCGTCTTCTCCAAGCGCACCGAACAGGATCAACGGCGCATGGGAGCCCGTTTCAAAATGCCATTCGGCGGCCGCCAGCTTTTCCGGCTGGTATTCGGCTAAAAATTTGCCCGATAAGTCACCAACCAATGCACTGGCTACCGAAAAAATAAACGCCGTTTTCATCGTTAAATGAAGCGCCTTGCGATGATAAATGTGACGATTGCCTTTCCATAAATGCCAAGCGGCGAGCGAAGCAAGCACGAATGCTGACGTCATATACGCCGTCGCCAGCACATGGGCGACTTTCGTCGGCATCGCTGGGTTGAACATCGCCGCGATCGGATCGATGTTGACAAGCTCGCCGTTTTTCACCTCAAACCCTTGCGGCGTATTCATAAAGGCATTCACTATCGTAATAAACATCGCTGATGCCGAAGAGCCGATCGCCACCGGGATAAGCAAAAGCAAATGTTTTTTCTGATTTTCAAACCGATCCCATGTATACAAATAAATACCGAGGAAAATCGCTTCAAAAAAGAAGGCGAACGTCTCCATAAACAGCGGCAAGCTGATCACTTGGCCAGCCAGCTGCATAAAGTTCGGCCATAAAAGCGACAGCTGCAAACCGATCGCGGTTCCTGTCACCACGCCGACCGCTACGGTGATGACAAAGCCGCGCGTCCAGCGGCGAGCGAGCAAAATGTAATGCATATCGTTTTTGCGAATCCCAATCCATTGGGCAATCGCGATCATCAGCGGAACTCCAACACCAATCGTGGCATAAATGATATGAATCGTCAGCGTCAATTCCGTCAAAATACGGCTAAGCAGCACCGGATCGTAGCCGTTCACGATTTATCCCCCCTTACGAAAACAAACGGCCAATCAAGGAAAGCAAGACAACAGCTGCAACAGCAAAGCTAACGAACGCAAGCGTTTTTTCGTGTCGCTTCCACATATCCATCCTCCCGACAAACCATCAATGAATAAAGAATTTGTGATAAGTTTCACAAAATCATCTACTGCTTATTATTTCATAAAATGATGGGCACTGTATGAACTAATTTCGAATAATTTGTGTCGTTTTTCACATATTCATCGTGACAAACAAAAAAGCAGGATGCCCCTGCCTTTGTCACAAATATTTTCGATGCACCGTCTTCCCGTCATACGTAAACAACATCGACTTTTCCTCGACGACCGTCTCCATATGAACTGGACGGCCCCACAACTGATAAATGTACGGGAGCACCTTTTCCAAATACTTCAAGTCGAGTTCGATCCCTTCATACCAATGTTTTAAATACAACTCGCCGTTGCGCATATAATCGCCGTCATTGACTGTGATATACGGGAATCCGCCGTTGACTCGCATGCTGACGAGTTGATCGCGGATAGTCTCCCAGTTTTTGTCGACGATTTTATATTCTTTTCCTTGTTTCTGGAACAAATACATATCTTCGCGCATGACGAGCTCTTTCGTCAAATAGTTGCGCAGAAACGAAATGTCCGACTCCAGTTCGCGCACTTCAAAAATTTTCGCCCGCCCCGATCCGGGTTTGACACCGTATTTTTTCATCTCCTCGGTCGGGTTGTTCCAACGTTCTTCAATGTCTTCGAAAATTTTCAACCCTAAATAGTACGGGTTAATGCCGGTGCGCGACGGCTGCACGACGTTGGCATTCAGTTTCGCAAATTCAATCGCCTCATCGCTCGTCAAGTCCATCTCGCGCAAAATGCGCTGATGCCAATACGTCGCCCAGCCTTCGTTCATGATTTTCGTCTCGAGCTGCGGCCAGAAATACAACATTTCTTCGCGCATCATCGTCAAAATGTCGCGCTGCCAGTCCTCCAGCTCACGGCTGTATTCTTCAATGAACAACAGCACATCTTTTTCCGGCTGCGGCGGAAACTTGCGCCGTTTTTTGCGCGGCGGCGTTTTTGGCTTGTTTCGTTCATCAAGCGACCAGAGATCGTCATACGGCGTTGACGCTTTCGCCTCCTCTTCCTCTTCGTACACTTCCGTATCTTCCCACGTCCACGACAGTTTCGGCCGCAAGAGCGAGGGATCGATATGCTCTTGAATCGCCAAGACAGCGTCTAAAAATTTCTCCACTTCCAGTTTTCCGTATTGATGTTCGTAATGCTTGATTCGCTCTGCTGTCGCCGCCATGCTTTCCACCATATCGCGCTTTGTGTTGCTGAAGCGGACGTTGTTTTTGAAAAAGTCGCTATGCGCCAACACATGGGCGACGATCAGTTTGTTTTGGATCAGCGTATTCGTATCAAGCAAAAACGCGTAGCAAGGGTCCGAGTTGATGACGAGTTCGTAAATTTTGCTTAACCCTAAGTCGTAATGAAGTTTCATTTTGTAAAACTGTTTGCCAAAGCTCCAATGGGAAAATCGCGTTGGCATGCCGTAGGCGCCAAACGTGTAAATAATGTCCGCCGGGCAAATTTCATAGCGCATTGGATAAAAATCAAGGCCAAATCCTTCGGCAATTTCCGTAATCTCCGCAATCGCCCGCTCCAGCTCTTTCAGCTCGTCCTGCCGCATCCAATCCCCCCTTTTCTTCTTACCACAATGTATGAGGGAAACGGCGGTTTGATACGTTCGATCGTTTGGCATGAACGCGCAGCGCCCCATTTTCATTTGGGGACCGTTGGCTTATAATGGTCATATACAAGAAATTGCGGCAAAGCGTGGTGGTTATTTGCAACATTATTTGCACCATCTCATCGACCATTTCGGCTATATCGGCATTATGATCGCGCTCATGCTCGGCATCGTTGGGCTGCCGATTCCTGATGAATTGCTGCTGACTTATGCCGGCTACCGCGTATCGACCGGTTCGTTTTCCTATCCGCTCACTTTCCTTTTTTGCTGGCTTGGCGCCGTTATAGGCATCTCGCTCAGCTACACGCTCGGGATTACGCTTGGGTTACCGTTTTTACACCGATTTGGTCCTAAGCTCCATGTGACGGAAAAACGGCTCGAGCAAACGAAAGCGCTGTTTGCGAAACTCGGTCCAACTGTCCTGTTTATTTGCTATTTCATCCCCGGCGTTCGGCATCTGGCCGCTTTTTGGGCCGGGACGAACGCCTACCAATGGCGGAAGTTTGCCCTATTTGCCTACAGCGGAGCCATGGTGTGGGTGGCGGTGTTTTTGACGATCGGCGCTTATTTTGAAAGCCGCTGGACGGCCGTCAAACAATACCTCCACGCCTATCGCCCGTTTTTTCTTCTCGCCTTCGTGATCGCTTTCAGCTTCGTCCTCTTCTGGTGGTGGGCGCAACAAAAACGAAAAACACCGGACTGAACGCCGGTGTTTTTCGTTTTTCGGCTCCTGCTATACGTGTTTAGTCGAATCACGGCGATACGTCTCCATGAGCAGACCGATGAACAAGCCGAACCCGAACATCACCATCGAAGCGCCGATAATTCCAAGGCTGACAATGGTAAGGAAAAAGTCTTTGTTGTAAGCGTTTGCGATAAAACTGAGCAAAAAAAGCGCTGTTCCGACCGTTAAGCCGACGGACGCCATCCATTTGCACATGTTGGTCATTTGTTGTCCTTCATGTCGTTGATTCATTCTCATCATCCCCTTACTTAGAGGATACTATTCTTGTCACAAAATTGCAATATTTTCTTTTCTTTTTTCTCCTCCGTTTCGGGTATAATTTATATTTTACCTTCTGTCACAACATTTACAGGGCAACAAAAACGGAGGGCGTCATACACTAACAATGACTCCTTCCCGATAAAGGAGGCATGCCGCTTGAACACCGTCGACTACGATAAGGCGCTCTATTACACACATCGCTCGGAATGGGATAATTTGCTGATTTTAATGGTGCGCACGCCCGATGATATGCTATCCAAAAAAATCGAAAAGTTCCTTCACGCTTATAATTTCGAGCATGATTACTCGATCATTCAAGAGCGGCTCCACGCTCTGTTGCGCTACATCGATCATGCCCTTGAAGTCAGCGAACAACAAACGGGGACGGAGGCGTACGCCCATTTTTACTCCTAAAGCAAGCGGGGAATTGGTTTTTCGTCCAATTCCCCCGCCGCTGTTTGTCCGCCCGTTACGGAGCGTAAGAAGGCGACACCGCGCGCAAGACGTCGTGCACTCGCCGCATGACGGCACCCGTCAGCGCGGCCAACTTCTCCTCGCTGTCTTGGAGCGATGTCCCTTTCACACCAAAGTACGCTTTCATTTTCGGTTCCGTCCCTGACGGACGCAAACAAAACCACGAGCCATCCTCCAATACGTATTTCAACACGTTCGAAGCCGGAAGGGTGAGCGCCGTTTTCTCTCCGGTGACTGTGTTTGTCCGCTCCCTTGTTTTGTAATCCTCGATCACCGTCACCTTTTTCTCCGCGACCTCCACCGGCGGCTGCTGCCGGAACGAAGCCAAAATCGCGGCGATCGCCTCCGCTCCTTCTTTCCCCTTTAACGTGAGCGATTGTTGCCCTTCACGATAGTAGCCGTATTTGGCAAACAATTGAAGAAGCCCTTCATACAACGACAGCCCTTGCTGCTTGTAAAAGGCGCACACTTCCGCCGCCAGAACAGCCGCCTGCACGGCATCTTTATCGCGAACGAAGTCGCCGATCAAATACCCGTAGCTTTCTTCATACCCGAACTGGAACACATACTGTCCCGTCTGTTCGTATTCCTTGATTTTTTCCCCGATGAATTTGAACCCGGTCAGCGTATCGACCGTCTCCAAACCGAACGAGGCGGCGATCGCCCGCCCAAACTCGGACGTAACAATCGTCTTTAAGACGACCCCATTGGGTGGAAGCAACCCCTTTTCTTTGCGCTGCGACAGTAAATAATGAAGCAGCAGCGCACCCGTTTGGTTGCCGGTTAAGACGATGTACTCCCCTTCCCCATTTTTTACCGCAATACCGAGCCGATCCGCGTCCGGATCAGTGGCGATGAGCAGATCGGCGTTCACTTGTTCGCCAAGCTCGATCGCCATGGCAAACGCTGCATGCTCTTCCGGATTGGGCGAAGCGACGGTTGAAAAGTTCGGATCCGGCTGTTCTTGCTCCTTGACGACAAAGACGTTTTGGTAACCGAGCTCGGCGAGCGCGCGACGCACCGGCTTGTTTGCCGTGCCGTGAAGGGGCGTAAACACGATCGTCATCTTTGTTTCTTTGGCCAGCTCCGGATGCAGCGAAATCGTTTTGACAGCGTCAATGTACGCGTCATCGATTTCTTTGCCGATAATCCGAATCAGTCCTTTTTGCTTTAATACTTCCTCATCCTCAACACAAACAGCGAGCTCATTCTCGACTTCATTGACATAACGGATGACCTCATCGGCGACAGCGGGCGGCAATTGTCCGCCGTCTTCGCCGTACACTTTATAGCCGTTGTATTCCGGCGGATTATGACTCGCGGTGATGACGATGCCGGCAAACGCCCGCAAGTGCCGAACGGCAAACGACAGCTCCGGCGTCGGGCGCAATTCGTCAAACACATACGCTTGAATGCCGTTTGTGGCCAACGTTTTCGCCGCCTCCATCGCGAATTCCGGCGATTGATGCCGCGAATCATAAGCGATCACGACACCGCGCCGCTTCGCTTCATCGCCAAACGATTGTATGTATCGGGCCAATCCTTCCGATGCTTTCCGGACCGTATAGATGTTCATGCGATTCGTTCCGGGGCCAAGTTCCCCGCGCATGCCGCCGGTGCCAAACTCGAGATTTTTGTAAAAGCAATCTTCAAGCCACCGTTCATCGTCGCGACGCTGCTCTAGGCGTTGCCGCAATTCCGGATGCAACTGCGGTTCGCGGAGCCACTGTTCGTATTTTTGTCTCCATTCCATCCATTTTCCCTCCCGTTTTTCTTTCTCCTGTTTATGTATTCGTTCCCATCATACAATATACCTGCCAAAAGGAAAAGGATGCCTCGACAATAAAGGCATCCTTTTTCTACGGCTATCCTTGTGGCTGCGACGGCTCAGAAATGTTGGTCAACGCTTGTTCCGCCGCTTCATTTGAAGCGCTGTTCGTCGCGATGTCCCCTAAAGCAACGATGCCTTGAAGCTGGTTGTTTTCAACGATCGGCAAGCGACGAACTTGATGCTGCGCCATGACGTTAGCGGCATCTTGAACACTCATGTTCGGCGTGCCGGTGACGACTTGATTCGTCATCACCTCAGCGACTTTGACGGTCGCCGGGTTTTTCCCTTGGGACGATACGCGCAGCGTAATGTCGCGGTCGGTGATCATCCCTTTCACTTGCCCGTTTTCCACAACCGGAAGCGCGCCGATATTTTTTTGGCTCATAATTTGCGCTGCTTCTTGCACCGTTTGATTCGGCGAAATGGTCGCGACGTTTTTCGTCATAATGTCTTGCACTTTCGTTCCGCTGTTGTTCGTCAATGTGATCCTCCCCTTTCACCGATTAGTTTGGCTCGTTTGCCGAACGATATAGGTAGAAAATAATGCCGTTCTACCCTTTCTTGTTGATGGACGCGTCGATTTCGGTCGATTATAATGAAGCTGAGCCGCAATCGCAAAGGAAAAGGTGAACGGCATTTCTTGCGCGCGAACGAAAGAAGGTGAACGGGAGTGAAAAAGGAGACACGCGCGGAAAACTTGCTGCTGGCCGCTTGGGTGACAGCGCTGGTCGCCACGCTAGGGAGTTTGTATTTTTCCGAAGTGCTCGGCTTTATTCCGTGCGACTTATGTTGGTTTCAGCGCATATTCATGTATCCGCAAGTCATCATTTTAGGGATCGCCATCGTCCGCAAGGAGTTTTCCACCGCCCGTTACAGTTTGGCGTTATCGGTGATCGGTGGCTTGATTTCGCTCTATCATTACGCTTTACAAAAAATACCTTTTTTTCAGCATTACGCCATCCAATGCGGCCGCATCCCGTGCACAGGGCAATACATGAACTGGCTAGGTTTCATTACCATCCCGTTTCTGGCCCTTACCGCTTTTTTGATCATCGCATTGCTAAGCGTTGCCGTGATGCGCCAGCAAAAAAGGAGGAACAACGTTTGAAAAAACTGGTGATCTGGGGTGGGTTGATCGCTATTTTGTTTGCTGTTATTGCTTGGATGACAAAGCTGGAGCAAAAAGAAGAAGCAGAAGGAAATCCATTCCATAAAAGCCGTTTGCATCCGGCCACCGTCGATCAGCTTGATGACCCAAACTACCGCAACATCGTTTTGCCCGCCGAGCTCAAACGGGAGTTGGCCGCGGGCAAGTCGCTGACCGTCTACTTTTACAGCCCGTTATGTCCGCATTGCCAGCGGACGACTCCCATTGTCGTACCGTTGGCCAAACAACTCGGCATTGATTTGCAACTGTTCAACTTGCTTGAATTCGAAGAAGGTTGGGACGACTACCGCATTGAAGCGACCCCGACGATCGTCCACTACGAGGGCGGCAAAGAGACGAAGCGAATCGAAGGGTACCATGATGAGCAAACGTTCCGTGAGTTTTTCTCCTCCATTTCCCGGTCAAAATAAAGAGGAGCTGCGCCTTTCGGCTAAGCTCCTTGTCCGTTTACATCACCCACTCGCTGGCCGCAGGAACGTACTGGCTGCACGGGAACGCGCGCTTTTTGGCGAATTGGTTCGCGTGGAAAGGGAACGTGATGCCATAGCGGGCCAAAATGGTTTGATTGCGGACAAACAACCATTCATACGGCTCGCATTTCCCTCGCTCCCCGATCCACTCGATCACCGTAATGAGCGACTGCAATGCCGAGATGATGTGGAACGCTTCCTTCATCGTCCCGTTGTATGTAACACGCTCGTGGTCCAGCGAAAGAATGCCCCATTCCTCGAATTGCCGGATTTGTTCGTCATCAAAGTAATAAGGGAAAATCCCGCTGTAAAAGTAGTTGAGCAAATAATGCATGTAGTTTTCTTGCTCTGGAGTTACCGCATACATCATTTTCAACGTTCATCCCACCTTTTCTCGCCGCCATGCTTGCGTTTTCCATCGTTCAGACGGATACTATGAGTGTATCATATTCGCTGCGGGGATTGAGGTAGAAAGTGTTTCCACGACTACAGGGAACTGGGAGGTGCGACAACGTTTGTGGAAACGAAAAGGGGACTGGCTCGAATGCATGATCCCGCGTTTCTGGAGCGGGTTGACCATTGAACAGTTGCTGAAAGAGGTATGGGCTGCCTCGAAAAAACTCGCCCATCGGTGGCGAATGGAACAGGGAGTCAAACTGAACGGCCAAGCGGTTTCATGGCGGACGGAACTGAAAGAGCGCGACCGCCTGCAGCTTTACGCCTACGAACCGGAGCCGTCTTTTCTCATTCCAGAATACCGGGAGCTTTCCGTGTTATGGGAGGACGACCATTTGCTCGTCTTGAACAAGGAAGCCGGCCTAGACGTTCATCCGTCCAAACCGGGACAGACAGGCACGCTCGCCAACGCTGTTGCTTTTTATTTGCAATCGCAAGGAATCTTGACCAAAGTCCGCCATATCCATCGGCTTGACCGCGACACCTCCGGAGCGATTTTATTTGCCAAACATCCGCTTGCCGGAGCGACGCTCGATCGACTGCTCGCCCGCCGCGCCATTAAGCGGACGTACGTCGCCCTTGTTCACGGCCATTTGTCGCCAACATCGGGGACCATTTCCGCCCCAATCGGCCGCGACCGCCATCATCCGACGCGCCGGCGCGTCTCAAAAACCGGAGCCGTGGCGGTGACCCACTATCGCGTGCTCAAAACGTTACCGTCGACCTCGCTCGTTGAGCTGAGCCTCGACACCGGGCGGACGCACCAAATTCGCGTCCATTTGGCGCATCTTGGCCACCCGCTTGTCGGCGACGTGCTGTATGGCGGTCAGCCATCGTTCCATCGCCATGCGCTCCATGCTGTTAAACTGACATTCCGCCACCCGTTTACCAACGAAGAAGTCGTTTGCCTCGCGCCGACGAGCGACTTTCCGGTTGATCTCTCGCCCCTCGCTCGCGAATAGAGCGGTGAAAAAGCGGCGATGGGACCTCACCGCCGGCGGATGCCATAAAACGAGAGCCGCTCCCCAAAGCGTTCACAAATTGAGGGGGAACGGCGAAGCAGCTCTTTCCATCACGGCCGGCTCGCCTTCTATAAGGCCGATGAAAACGATTGGTCTCCTTTGGTCGATGAATAAAAATATGCATTATTGCAAGGCTTTTCTATTTGAGAAATGATGCTGAGAAGCGGTTGCGCGAGTCAATCACCGCCCCTCTAGAAGGCTGGTGAGAAACTGCTGTCACACACCAATTGGCGACATTTTCATTCAGAGAAGAAAGCTGATTCTGCGAGGTTTCTCTCATTGAGAAATGGGTGGAACTCAGCGGTATTTTGCACGAAATCACCGCCCTTCTAGATTTCGCTTGCACGGCAGAACGGCAAAAGGCAGACGGCGTTTCCGTCTGCCTTTTCTGCCTTACCAATGCAATGGCTCTTCTTCCGCCCGTGCCGGCTCCCCGTTCTCCTGACCCGGCTCTGGCTGCTCAGGCTCTTTTTTTACCACTTCCAGTGTCTTCACATGATGGCCGTCCATTTCTTTCACTGTAAACAAATAACCATCGATTTCCACGCTGTCGCCGGTTTGAATGTCATAATGCTTCGTCAAAATCCAGCCGCCGATCGTATCCACGTCATCATCGTCGATCTCCAAGCCCAGCAAATCATTGACTTCACTAATCAATACCTTGCCATCGAGCACAAATCCCTCATCCATTTTTTGAATCAATGGCGTCTCATCAATGTCGAACTCATCCTGAATTTCCCCAACAATCTCTTCCAAGATGTCCTCGACTGTTACAAGTCCGGACGTACCGCCATATTCGTCCACTAAAATCGCCATATGGATGCGCTCTTTTTGCATTTTCACAAGCAAATCATGAATCGCAATCGATTCAATGACTTGAATGATCGGGCGGATGTAATCTTTCATTTGTTTTTCGTTTGACGGGTTGGCGATAAAGTCCGTAAATACTTCTTTCACGTTAATAAGGCCGAGTACGTGATCCTTATCGCCATCAATGACGGGATAACGCGTATATTTTTCCTCGCGGATGATCTCCAAGTTTTCCTTGACGCTTTTGTTAAGATCTAATGCGACAATTTCCTTGCGCGGCACCATGATTTCTTTCGCCACGCGGTCATCAAAGCGGAAAATGTTGCTGACGTAGCGGTACTCCGACTGATTGATCTCCCCGCTTTTGTAGCTTTCCGACAAAATGAGACGCAGCTCCTCTTCCGAGTGGGCCAGTTCATGCTCCGCCACCGGCTTGAGGCCGAACAGACGCGTCACCAGCCGCGCCGAATGATTGAGCGTCCAAATGAACGGATACATGATGTTATAAAACCAGATGAGCGGCTTAGCCGTAAACAGCGTAATCGCTTCCGCTTTGTGAATGGCGAACGTTTTCGGCGCCAATTCGCCAACGACGACATGCAAAAAGGTGATGAGCGAAAAGGAAATGATGAATGCTAAAAAATGCGATACAGATTCCGATAAGTGGAGGCGTTCAAACAGCGGCAGCAACATCCGCGCCACCGTCGGCTCCCCCAACCAGCCAAGGCCAAGTGAAGTAAGGGTAATGCCCAGCTGGTTCGCCGATAAATAGCCGTCCAAGTTCGAAATCACCTTTTTCGCCGCAACCGCCCGTTTGTTCCCTTCATTGACCAACTGATCAATGCGCGAACTGCGCACTTTGACAATCGCGAATTCGGAAGCGACAAAAAAGGCGGTGCAAGCGATCAGCAATGCCACCAACAGCAAACTGGCTATGTCCAATTCGTCTCCGAGCGCGGATGAAGCGCCCAGATTACACCTCCTGCACAGTAAAGTTTCTACAGCACACTGATGCCACGTTAGGCCGCCAACAACAGGCGGCCCATCACTTACGACTCTTCATTATTGCTCCCTTGGGTAAAAATCAGCACATACTTCAACAGCTCAAATACCGAGATCAGCGTTGCCGCCACATACGTCAACGCCGCCGCGCCGAGCACTTTGTTCACGCCGCGCGTTTCGTTTGGAGCGATGATCCCTTCAGCGAGCATAAACCGTTTCGCCCGCGCGCTCGCATTAAACTCGACCGGCAGCGTAATAACTTGGAACGCCACCGCCAGCGAGAAGAACAAAATGCCGAGACCGATCAATGAAAATTGATGGAGCAAAAACCCAACGAGCAGCAAAAACGGAGCCACGCCGGAAGCCAAGTTCACAACGGGAAACATCCGGTGGCGGAGAACAAGCGCCGCGTACCCTTGCTGATGCTGAACGGCATGCCCGACTTCATGGGCGGCCACCGAAATGGAAGCGATCGATCGCCCGTAAAACACCGGTTCCGAGAGACGGACGGTGCGAGAGATCGGATCGTAATGGTCGGAAAGCCGCCCCGGCACGACCTCCACCGGCACATGGTGCAAGCCGTGACGGTCTAAAATCAGGCGCGCTACTTCTGCCCCTGTTAAGCCCGATGAGGCCGGGACTTCGGACCAAGCATTGAAGTTGCTCGACACTTTCCACTGCGCCCAAAGCGAGATCAAGAAAGCGATAAAAATGAAAATATCCATCGGATGGAATAGCATCGCAGCCCCTCCGTTTTTTCAATGATGATCAAATGTGTATACTATTATTTATTGTACTTGTTCATCAATTCATACGTCAAACATGCCGCTTTGGTTTCGTTCCTCACCAAAAAAACAGCGCCGGCACGGGCGCTGTGTAGACGATCATTTCGTTAAAAATTGAAATGGTCCGGGTCAGGGCCAATCCGCTTGTTCGCGTTCAATGCATCGATTCGTTTCATTTCCTCATCGGACAGTGAGAAATCGAAGAGATCCGCGTTTTCCTTTATGCGTGCCGGCGTCACCGATTTCGGAATCGTGACAACGCTGTTTTGCAAATCCCAGCGCAGCACGACTTGTGCCGGCGTTTTCCCGTATTTCTTCCCAATCTCCACGATCGTCGGTTCGTTTAAAATTTCTCCGCGCATGAGCGGCGACCATGCTTCAAGCTGGATGCCGTTTTCCCGGCAAAACGCGTGCAGCTCTTTTTGCGTCAGGCGCGGATGGTACTCGACTTGGTTGACCATCGGCTTGATTTCGCAATCAGCCAACACATCTTGCAAATGATGGATTTGAAAATTGCTGACGCCAATGGCGCGCACATACCCGTCTTTATATAGCTTTTCAAGCGCCTTGTACGTCTCTTTGTATTTCCCTTTCACCGGCCAATGGACCAAATACAAATCCACATAATCGAAACCGAGCTTTTTCAAGCTTTTGTCAAACGCCTTTAGCGTCGTTTCGTACCCTTGGTCGGTGTTCCATACTTTCGTCGTCACAAACACTTGCTCACGTGGGATGCCGGATTCGCGGATCGCTTGCCCGACCCCTTCTTCGTTTTCGTAAAAAGCAGCCGTGTCAATATGGCGATAGCCCATTTCCAACGCGGTGCGCACCGCGCGTTTCACTTCCTCGCCCTCTTTGACTTTGTAGACGCCAAGGCCAACCCACGGCATGCGCACGCCGTTATGTAATACCGCGCAATCTTGCAAATGGTTCACGTCGCTTCCCCCTCCAACATCGGTATAGCTTTATTATGGAAAAACGGTGAAGAAAACGCAAAATATATGCACCCAAACATCCCTGACCCGCTGCCGCCAAAAAAGCGAGGGACGCGCTCCCTCGCTCCCTATTACAGTTTCCACTTCACCTTATTTCATTCTTCACCATCAAAAGGAACTGGAGCTCGGCCGCTCGTTTCCAAAAAAAAAAAAAAAAACGCTTCCCTGCCGCGCTCGGTTCATTTGCGGCAAGAAAGCGCCCATCTTCCCCTCTCCAAACGAGCCCAGCTCCTTGCTGCCCCTTCCCCGCCTTTGGCGGACGGAGGGAACGCTCGTTTTGAGCATCGGTCGGAGAGGCTAGTGATTTATTCGTAACTACCGCTTGGCAATACGAGAAAAACGTTGTTTGATCAGTTCTGCTTTTCCCGCGTTCCCCTATTGGAAGGCAATGAGCGGTTTTTTTCACCAGTCTTCCAAAGCGCCCCGGGATGGGATGCGTGACATTTTTTCCTTTAGCTACTGCCCGCTTATTGGACGGCGGTCATACGGGCAGACTCAGCTTCATTCCGATTCGGGTGAAATTCATTTTCCATTTTCGACACAACGACCGTGGCCACAGCGTTGCCGATCATGTTCGTAATCGCCCGCGCTTCCGACATGAAGCGGTCGACCCCAAGCAGCAAGGCGATGCCTTCAACCGGAATCATCGGAAACGCTGCTAAAGTCGCTGCCAACGTGATAAATCCGGACCCCGTAACTCCAGCTGCCCCTTTCGAAGTAAGCATCAGTACACCGAGCAAGGTTAATTCTTGCCAGATGCTCAAATCAATGCCATAAGCTTGAGCGATGAAAATGGCCGCCATCGACAAATAAATCGATGTGCCATCCAAGTTAAACGAATATCCGGTTGGAACGACAAGACCAACGACCGACTTCGAGCAGCCGTATTTTTCAAGGCGTTCCATCAGCCGCGGTAGCGCCGATTCAGACGAAGAAGTGCCAAGGACAAGCAGCAGCTCTTCTTTGATATAAGCAAGGAACTTGAGGATGTTAAATCCGTAAAACTTGGCAATCCCGCCGAGCACGATGAAAATAAAGAGCGCCATCGTAATGTAAACAGCCCCCATCAGTTTGCCGAGCGACACGAGCGAACCGAGGCCGAATGTGCCGATCGTGTACGCCATGGCGCCGAACGCTGCGATCGGCGACACTTTCATCACTAGGTTGACCACACCAAAGAAAATGTCAGCGATTCGTTCAAAGAGTGAAAGCACCGGTTTCGCTTTTTCCCCTAAACCGGCCGCTGCCAGTCCAAACAGAACGGCAAAAAACAGCACCGGGAGCAATTGGCCGCTCGCCATTGCGGCAACGACGTTGTCCGGGATGATGCTGAGCACGAAATCGACAAACCCGTGGCTCGTCTCTTCCGCTTGCTTCGTATATTGGGAAATGTCGCCGCCTTTTACCGCGTCAGTGTTAAACCCAACCCCTGGCTTGATAAGATTGACGACCACAATCCCAATCGCCAACGCAAACGTGGTGACAATTTCAAAATAAATGAGCGCCTTGCCGCCGATGCGGCCCACCTTTTTCAAGTCGCCCATATTGCCGATTCCGATGACAACGGTAAAGAAAATGATCGGGGTAATCACCATTTTGATCAACTTAATAAAGCCATCGGCCAGCACTTTTAATTTCGTTCCGAACTCTGGAAATAAAAATCCGACAATAATCCCGAAAACAATGCCAAGAATGACTTGCACGGTCAAATTTTTCAGTTTGCCCCGCATTCCCCTCGCTCCTTCCCCTTTTTTGATAACGTTTTCAACATTATAATAAAGAAAAGTCAGGGAAATCAAAATATTATGGTGATAATGGTCGTTTTGGTCATTTTGGTCTTGAAGCGCAAAAAGCTGGCAAAAAACCAGTTCGCTCGATTGACAAGATGTGAGGTTTCACAGGCCGACCGGAAAGTTTGCCTATCCGCAAAAGCCGGCACAGCATACGGTGTGACAGCAGCCGCCAGCGCGTAGATAGAGCAAATAAGAGAGAGGATCCCTCCCTTAGGTGTGGTAGAGAAGCGGCCGGTGCTTATATATGGCAATAAGCGAGGAGCTGGCCCAAAAGGCGATCTCCCCTCGAGAAAGACACAACCTATCCCGTGACAGGGAAGCGGCCGGTGCTAATGGATAAGTGACAAGCGAGGGTGCCCCGATCCTCGGGACACCCCTGTTGGAGCACAGAATTTCCTCTCCCGCCATCAGCCTTCGAAAAAAGCATCATCGGCCAAGCCTTATTTCGGCTCGCGAATGTCATCGAGCCACCGCGAGCCAAACTGTCGTGTATACGCCTCGTACAGCGGGGAAAATTTCTTCTCCCATTCCTCTTTTTCTTGTGCCGTCAACCAGTAGACATGAACATCTTGGCGTCTTCGCAGCTGGGCGAGCTCCTTCTCGTTTTGCTCTTTTGCCTTTTGCCAGTTCCACTCGGTCGCTTCCCGCATCGCTTCCATGATGTTTCGCTGAATGTCCACAGGCAAATGATCCCAAAATGACTCGTTCACCATCACCACATAGCCGAGATAGCCATGATTGCTAATGGTGAGATATGGCTGAAACTTATAGAACCCCTTCGAATATAAATTGGAAATGGTGTTTTCTTGCCCGTCAAACTTATGTTGCTCCAACGCCCGGTACACGTGATCAAACGAAACAGCGACCGGTTCGCCGCCAAGCAAGCGAAACTGCTTCTCGATCACTTCGCTCGGCATAATGCGAAAGCGCAGCCCGCGGAAGTCATCGGGCTTGATGAGCGGGCGTGCCATACTCATCATTTGTTTGAATCCGTTGCTCCAAAACGCCAGCCCTTTGATCCCCTTTGTCTCGAGCAATCGCAGCAATTCCTCTCCCACCTCGCCGGTCAAGACGCGGCGCACATGGTCATCATCGCGGAACAAAAACGGCAAATCAAGCACTTGCCATTCCGGGATGAGCTCCGTCACTTTCGAAAACGACGGAGCAATCATTTGCACATCGCCGCGCAATAAGGCGTCCAGCTCTTCTCCATCCGAATAAAGCGAACCGTTCGCGAACACCTCCACTTTGACACGGCCGTTTGTCTTTTGCTCAACAAGCTCGGCAAACTTTTGCGCCGCCAGCCCTTTCGGCGTATTTTCAGCAACCACGTGGCTGAAATAAACGATAATTTGCTTTTCAAGCCCTTTTTGCTCATCGTCATACACGACTTGCTCCTTTACGGCCTGGCGGCTGACAACCCAGCCGACAAGAACGACAAGGAGAAGGAAAAACAGGCTCCACCACTTCCATTTTCGCTTCATGCTCAACACCATTTCCTTTTTTCGATCGTTGTTCCTTTTTATCATACACCGTAAACATGCTAAAATAAATCATCATCCACGTTTGTTCAAGAAAGAGGGCCATGCTATGAACCGGCTGCCGATTCGTTGGAAGATTACCATTTTCATTTTTGTCATTGTCACTTTTTCAATGTCGCTAAGCGGGTTGTTCATTATCGGTGATTTTTTCCAGACGAAAGAAGACGAATTGCGGCAGCGCGCCTTATTGACGGCGCGCACGGTGTCTGAATTGCCGGAAGTAAGGCAGCACATCGTTGGGTCCAAGCAAAGCCGGGCGCTCGTGAATCCCATCGTCGAGCGGGTAAGGGTCGTTCATAACGCCGATTATATTGTTGTGCTTGACATGAACAAAATCCGCCTTTCCCATCCGCTTCCGGCCATGATCGGCACCGTCTCCCGCGGAGCCGATGAAGGGCCGGCGTTCGCGGAGCATACGTACACATCAAAAGCGCGCGGAGAAATCGGGACAGTGGTGCGCGCCTTCGTCCCCATCATGAATCGCGATCATGAACAAATTGGCGTCACCATCGCCGCTTACCGATTGCCGACGTTTTGGGAAGCGATCGATACGTTAAAAGAAGAAATCGCCATGGCGGTCGTTCTGTCGCTCGCCGCCGGCGGGAGCGGAGCTTGGCTGCTCGCCTCCCACATCAAGCGCCAAATGTTTGAGCTTGAGCCGCATGAAATCGCCAAGCTGCTCGTGGAGCGGACGGAAGCGTTTAACGCCATGCACGAAGGCGTCATCGCCATCGACAGCAATGAAAACATCACCATTTTTAATGACCGGGCGAAGCAAATGCTGGGCGTCGAAGGGAACGTGATCGGGCGGCCAATTCGTTCCGTCATTCCGGATACGTACCTTCCGGAAATCTTGGAAGTGAACAAACCGATTTACAACAAAGAACTGCAGCTCGGCAACTTAACGATTTGGAGCAATCGCATCCCCATCAAAGTCAACGGGAAGACGGTTGGCGCCATCGCCATTTTCCAAGACCGCACCGAAGTGAAACGGCTCGCTGAAGAACTGACGGGGGTCAAAGCGTTCGTCCACGCCTTGCGCGTGCAAAACCATGAATACATGAACAAGCTCCATACGATTGCCGGCCTGATCCAGCTCGGCCATATTGAAAAGGCGCTCGAATACGTCTTTCAAGCGACCGAAGAGCAAGCGGAACTCATGCAGTTTTTAAGCCGCAACATTAAGGATGAGAGCATTTCCGGGCTATTGTTAAGCAAAATCCGCCGCGGCAAGGAGCTCGGTATTCGGGTGACGATCGATCGGCACAGCCGGCTGCACCGCCTCCCGCCGCACCTTGATCACCATGATTTTGTCGTTCTTCTTGGCAATTTAATTGAAAACGCCTTCGACGCGTTCCAAGGGGTCACCGGCCGGGAGAAAGAAATCTACATCAGCATCGAACAAAACGACGAAATTTGTTCGCTTTCGGTTGAAGATAACGGCCAAGGCATCGCCCGCGAGCATATCGACCGCATTTTTGACGAAGGCTTTTCAACAAAAGGCAAGAACGGTCGCGGCATCGGTCTTTACTTGGTAAAACAAATTGTCGAGAAAGGAAACGGACAGATCGATGTCAAATCAGCGCAGGGCGAAGGCACCGTCTTCACGATGACCTTTGAGATGGTACCGGCTTGATGCATGGGCGACCGCCGTACGTGACCTGCGCAAAACAAAGGAGGAAAAAGCGATGTACCGCGTGTTGTTGATCGAAGACGACCCTATGGTGCAAGAAGTCAACCGGCAAATGATCGAACAAGTGGACGGGTTCACCGTTGTCGGCCTCGCCGGAAACGGGGAGGAAGGGCTTCGCCTCATCCGTGAACTTCAACCTGATATCGCCATGATCGATATTTATATGCCGCAGTTGGATGGCCTTGAAACCGTAAAACAAATCCGGGCTCAAGGCTATGAAGTCGATCTGATCGCCATCACCGCGGCCAGCGACATTGAAACGGTGCGCCGCATCCTGCAAAACGGCGCCTTTGACTATATTGTCAAACCGTTCAAATTCGAACGGCTCAAACAGGCGTTAGAAAATTACCGCGCCTTCCGTCAATCATTGGCGGAAAAAGAGTCGCTCACCCAAGCGGAGCTTGATGCGCTGCGGCAAACACCAAAGCAGCCGGCCGTCTCAACGACAGAACTTCCGAAAGGATTAAACGAAGTGACATTGGAAAAAGTGATCGCTTATTTGCGCCGGCACCGCTTCCCCGTCTCCGCTGAAGAAGTGGCCGAGGGAGTCGGCATCGCCCGTGTCACCGCCCGCCGCTATTTGGAGTATCTCGAAAAAAGCGGAAACGTTATGCTCGATGTGCAGTATGGCGGCGTCGGCCGCCCCGTCAACCGCTATCAGCTGAAACGGACGTAGCTCAGCCCGTCATTCGCACAATCAGCCGCGCCGGCAACTCTTCTTGCGTTCGCGGCACATTTCCTGTTTCAAGCCATTGATGGAGAAGGCGAAACGCTTTTTCCCCAAGCGCCAAGTGGGGAAGCGCCACGGTCGTCATGCCGAGCATTTCGGCCAGCGGATCGTTATCAAATCCAATGACAGCCAGCTCCTCGGGAATGTGCACGCCGACGCGCTGCGCATGCAGCACGATGCCAGCCGCCACTTGGTCGCTCGTCACAAGCAAGGCACTCGGCCGTTCTTTCATGTCCATCCACCGCTCAATCACACGCTTGCCATCTTCAAGAAATAGACAGCCGTCAAAAATCCACTGCGGTTGCGGAATCACGCCGACGCTGCCCAGCACATCCCGATACGCCGCTGCCCGCGCTTGGCTGTTCGGTCCCGTCGTTCTTCCGATGCAATAGCCGATCCGCCGGTGCCCCTTGTCCAACAAATAGCGAAGCGCCTGCGCAAACGCTTGGTAATGATCGATATACACCGTGAAAAAATCGTGTCCAACGGCTCGTTCACATAAAACGATCGGACCGTCTTCGCGGTAAGCGGCAAACACCTCCCAGTCGGCCTCGTGAGAACAGACGATCAGCCCGTCCATTTGCTTCATCCGCAACCGCTCTAACGCTTCTAACTCCCTCTTTACCTCGTAGTTTGTTTGGAACAAAAGCAGCTGATAACCGCAGCCAAGCGCCTCCTTGGAAATTCCTTCAATGACCGCCGAAAAATAAGGATGATGAATGTACGGAAGCATCACGCCAACGATTCTCGTCTTCCCTTTCGCCAAATGGACAGCCTGAATGTTTTTCGTATAGTTCAGCTTCTCGACCGCTTCCCAAACCGCTTTCCGCTTTTCCTCGCTCACGTACGGATACCCGTTTAACACCCTCGATACCGTAGCCACCGACAC
The DNA here is from genome assembly GCF_000750005.1 of Geobacillus icigianus. Taxonomy (GTDB): domain Bacteria; phylum Bacillota; class Bacilli; order Bacillales; family Anoxybacillaceae; genus Geobacillus; species Geobacillus icigianus. The sequence continues at coordinate 56,026 of NZ_JPYA01000049.1, forward strand.
GCCCGCTTCTTTCGCTAAATCGCGGATGTTCGCCACAATTCCACTCCTTCCGAAAAACAGCTTGACTTGAAACGCGTTTCATCCATTATGCTGGTCTCGCCATTCAGTATACAGGAGGTGGAACGCCAATGCTCAATGGATTGGCCTTGCTTGTCTTGCTTGTCGCGATCATTTGGGCAGGAGCCCATGTCGCTCTCAGCGCCAAAGAGAAACAGAAGCCAAACCACCATAAAAAATAAGGAATTGAACCCGTTTGTTTCCGCTGTTTCAACTGCTATAATGAATGGTATATGGAAAGCAAGGAGGAATCAAGATGTTTCGATATTGGCAATCGCTCATTTCCATCGTTGCCGCCGCTATCTTGCTTGCCGGCTGCGGCGCGGACTCCTCGCCGCCCGACAAAACCGAGGCAAAAACCAAACAAACGGCAAGTTCCGGCGAACACCGCACTCATCCGCAAGCAACAGAGCCTGCGAACCAAAACTCCACCGCTGCTAGCGGGCAGCACTCAACCGGGAATGGACAAGACAAAACGGCGGGGAATGAACCGGCATCTTCCCGGTCAACCACTTCCCTTTCTTACCAAAAAGGGAAGCAAATCGTCACCGGAACAGCCACGTTGACCGTCAGCGACAACCAGCATTTCTCGCTCTACGTTCTGGACGGCTGGACGCTTGATGCAGAGGAACCGAACGCCGACGTTCTCCTTCATGGCAAGACATTCGCCCGCATCCGTCTCCTTCATGACAAGGAGATCGACTACGAACAATTGGCCAAGGAACACGCCCAAGCGGTCAACAGCAGCGCCGCGCGCCGGCAAGCCGCGCAGCTCCCTGCCCCGTTCCAAGACGCCGTTTGGTACACCGCCCAAGCCGATGGCGTCACCGTCCACGTCATCGCCAGCGCTCAGCCAGCGCCACTGCTGCTTACGGTTCATGCCCCTGATGGCGAAGATGCGCTCGGCGCTGTCCTAGCCATGGTCGCCACGTTGCAACGACAATAATCGTTTGGCGGGAGGCCATCGGCCCTCCCGCCGTCAAAAGAAAAACCCCCTTTGCCAGCGAAGAGGGGCAAACTAGCTGTATGCTTTCTTCTTTGCGAAAAAACGTTTTCATCGCATGGAAAACGTCCGATTTTTGCCTAAGGATATAATACCGGAATTTTTCGTCTTTACTATAGATGAGCATTTTTCATTCCATTCATTTCTATGTCCTGAGAGACAAACAGGGAACCCCTTAGGCGACAGCGAATGCCGCAGACAGATGGAGGATCTTTGGGCGAGTAGTACCAATCACATCGTTGAGTGGCGCGGGCAGCCCGTGACGAAGGCTTCGTTTTTTGGCCAATCGTATTATCCATCGAAGGAACAGTGGTTGATTCGTCCGTTTGGCGATTCGCTGGATGCGATGAAGGATCCATGGCTGAAGTTTGCGAAGCAACGTTTCTTCATCCCAAGGGCTTTTCGTGAAAAAATGGCTGAGCGTGGTTCGATGGTCAGGATGAAAACCAAATAGAAAAACTTTGTCACATCAGGATAGTCTTTCAAACGCTCCCCCATTGCTTAAAAGAAACAACCGTTTTTCACCAGTCCTCTAGAAAAAATTCTCGGAGTACATGTCCAACAGCTTTTGAAAAATGTGGTCAAAATGTGGTCAAAAGCTATTTTTGTACTCCGAGAAAAGAATGATTTTCAGTCAGCGTTTTACTCAAAAGTGCTGTTATTTCAACCGTTTTTCCAACTCTTCCTTCAGCTGTTCATAGCCCGGCTTGCCCAAAAGGGCGAACATGTTCTTTTTGTACGCTTCGACACCCGGCTGGTCAAACGGGTTGACGCCAAGCAAATAGCCGCTCATGGCGCATGCTTTTTCAAAGAAGTAGACGAGGTAGCCAAACGTGTATTCATCGAGTTTCGGCAAGGTGATGACCAAGTTCGGCACACCGCCGTCCGTATGGGCGAGCAATGTCCCTTCGAACGCTTTCGTGTTCACGAAATCAACCGTTTTTCCGGCCAAATAGTTCAGGCCGTCGAGGTCGTTTTCCTCGGCCTCAATGATCAGCTCATGGCGCGGCTCCTCGAGTTTCAACACCGTTTCAAACAAATCGCGGCGCCCTTCTTGAATGTATTGGCCGAGCGAATGCAAATCGGTCGAGAAATCGGCGGAAGCCGGATAAATGCCTTTTTGGTCTTTCCCTTCGCTTTCGCCAAACAGCTGCTTCCACCATTCGGCGAAATAGTGCAACGCCGGTTCATAGTTGACGAGCAGCTCGATCGTTTTCCCTTTGTTGTACAAAATGTTGCGGATGGCCGCGTATTGGTAAGCGGCGTTTTCCTCCAGCTCCGAGGAGCTGAAATCGGCGCGCGCTTTGGCCGCTCCTTCCATCATGGCGTCGATGTCCGCGCCGCTTGCGGCAATCGGCAGCAGCCCAACCGCCGTCAGCACGGAATAGCGGCCGCCGATGTCGTCCGGAATGACAAACGTTTCATATCCTTCCTCATCGGCCAGCGTCCGCAGCGCCCCACGCTTGCTGTCGGTCGTGGCGTAAATGCGGCGGCGCGCTTCCTCTTTGCCGTATTTGTCCTCAAGCAGCTTGCGGAAAATACGGAAGGCGATCGCCGGCTCCGTCGTCGTCCCCGATTTGGAAATGACGTTGAGCGAGAAATCTTTTCCGTCGAGAAAATCGATGACGTCCTTCATATACGTCGAGCTGATGTTGTTGCCGACAAAAATGATTTGCGGCGTTTGCCGCTTCTCTTTCGGCAAAGCGTTGTAAAACGAATGGTGCAGCATCTCGACCGCGGCGCGCGCGCCAAGGTACGAGCCGCCGATGCCGATGACAAGCAGGACATCGGAGTCCGATTGAATGGTTTTCGCCGCTTGTTTGATGCGGGCGAATTCGTCTTTGTCATAGTCGACCGGCCAGTCAAGCCACCCTAAAAAGTCGCTCCCAACGCCGGTTTTTTCATGGAGCGAATGGTGCGCGACTTTCACGGCATCGCGCAAGTAAGTCAGTTCGTGTTCGCCAAAAAAGGCAAGCGCTTTGGAATAATCAAACCGAATATGGGTCATCCATTCCCGCCTCCCCTTCAATGTTCATTGCCTTCTTTCACTTTAGCCGAACGGACAAGGGAAATCAAGCGGCGCTCCTCCTTGGAAACGGATTCAGCTTTGACAATTTTCGCCGCGCCGGTGTCCTTCAGGCGCGCTAACTCCCATCCCGCCATCATCCCGCGTTGGGGCGCTCCTCTCGCGCCCGAGCAGCCGGCTCGGCCCATGTGAAAAACGCCGGCTCGAGACGGGTGCCACCGCCAAGCCGGCGCCTTGATCCATCAACCTACGACCGCGGCGCCCCGTTACAGGGAGGCGCGCAAAATCGCGAGCACATCATCGCGGTTCAACGTTTTGAAACGGCCGAATTCGCCAAACGCCATCGCTTTATCGGCCATGAGCTCCACATTCTCATCATTGATGCCGTAATCCGCCAATCGCGACGGCGCCCCAAGGCTCGACCAGAACGCGCGCAGCCACTCGATGCCTTCAAGCGCCACATCGCGTTCCGTTTTGCCGGCCGGATCGACATCAAAGACGCGCACCGCGAGCTGGGCAAAACGGCTGACGTTTTCATCGAGCACATGCTTCATCCAATTCGGGAACAAAATCGCCAACCCCCCAGCATGCGGAATGTCGTACACCGCCGAAACCGCGTGTTCAATGTTATGCGTCGCCCAGTCGCCGCGCACGCCCATTTGCAAGAAGCCGTTTAAGGCGATCGTGCCCCCGTACATGATCGTTTCGCGCAGCTCGTAGTTTTCCAAATCGTCGATCAGCTTCGGCGCCGTTTCAATCACGGTTTTCAACACCGCTTCGCACATCCGGTCTTGAAGCGGCGTGTTTGGCGTATGGTGGAAATATTGCTCAAACACGTGCGACATCATATCGACGATGCCGTACACCGTATGGTCTTTCGGAACGGTTATCGTATATGTCGGATCCAAAATGGAAAATTGCGGGAACGTAAACGGGCTGCCCCAGCCGTATTTTTCTTTCGTCTCCCAGTTCGTGATCACTGAGCCGGAATTCATCTCCGAACCGGTCGCCGCCAGCGTAAGCACGGTGCCAAACGGCAGGGCGCCGGTGACCGCCGCTTTTTTCGTGATAAAGTCCCACGGATCGCCAGCAAATTTCGCGCCGGCGGCAATCGCTTTTGTGCAATCGATGACGCTGCCGCCGCCAACGGCGAGCAAAAACTCAATCCCTTCTCGGCGACAAATGTCCACCCCTTTTCTGACAGTCGAAACGCGCGGGTTTGGCTCCACCCCCGGCAGTTCAACGACGTCAGCGCCAATCTCTCCCAACATCTTCATGACTTCCTCATACAATCCGTTTCGTTTGATGCTGCCGCCGCCATAGACAAGCAGCACTTTTCGGCCATAGCGCGGCACCTCTTCTTTGAGCCGTTCGAGTTGCCCTTTTCCGAAAATGAGTTTCGTCGGATTGTGGAAGATAAAATTTTGCATATGTATCGTCCTCCTTTTGCCTCCATTATGGCGGCATCTCTCATCCTTTGTAAAGCTATTTGCCTGCGCAGGCCGCCGTGCATATTTTTCGCCGCTTCGATTCATGCTATTAGTGAATGGATGGAATCCAATACGTTTCCAAAGGAGGCAGACAAACATGGGAGCTTTGCAGCGCATTGCGCTATTGTTGACGATTATTGGCGCGATTAACTGGGGACTAATCGGCTTTTTCCAATTTGACCTTGTCGCCGCGATTTTCGGCGGCCAGAACTCGGTTTGGTCGCGCATCATTTACAGTCTGGTCGGCATCGCCGGGCTGATCAATTTGGCGCTGCTGTTCAAGCCAGCCGAAGAGCTCGGGCGCACCGAGCCAAAAACGACGCGCACATAAAAAACCGTTGGGGACGCTCACCGCTTGGCGGTGGGTGTCTTTTTCTTTTGGCCACCCCACGCGCAAGCGCCGCGCCTGTTCAACCGAGCAAGGCGCGCGGCTTGGCGAGGCAAGCCTCCCTTTGACCGCGGGAGAACGCGCGGCCGAAACGGCGGCACCCACTTTACGGTTTCGGCCCTTCTTCTCGTTTGGACTGTTCAATCCACTCGCGCAGCTTTTCCTTCAACGGGCGAAACCCCGAACCGAGCGGCATTTTGATGCGCACATGGCGCTTTGTCTTCTCTCGATTCGGTTCGAGCGCCTTTAACGACAGGCTCGCCCGTCCCGTCTTCCCATCGACATCGAGCACTTTGACGGTCACTTCATCACCAACACTGACATAATCGCGCACATCTTTGACAAATTGATGCGAAATCTCCGAAATATGGATCAGCCCTTGCGTGCCGCCCTCGAGCTGGACGAACGCGCCGTACGGCTGAATGCCCGTCACCTTCCCTTTCACGATCGCTCCTCGTTTTATCGTTGACAAGCGAAACACTCCTATTGGTTAAATGTCATCGTTTCTGTATTATAACATAACCAAACTGCCAAACCCAACCGAGACGGGGCGAAACTAACGCGACCAAAGGGACGACCGAAGACTGCCGACCTTCGCAAGCAGACAAAGGGGCAAAAAACGGAAGACAGGGCCAGAAAAAAAGAAGCTTGCCGAAGCACAGACCTCCTCCCCCGAATCGGGCTGACCCAAAAGGCTATCTGCCTTGGAGATAAGCACAACCTATCGCGCCGCAGAAGCAGTCAGCACGTCTATACAGCAACGGAAGAGGGGGCTGACCCAAAAGGCAGTCTCCCCCTCAAAAAAGACAAAATATTCGTGTGACGGGGCGTCGGCTAGGTACGTATAGCCCGATGAGACAAGGTGTAGCCCAACTCCCACAGTTTAGACTGTTGAGACGGCCAAGCCGCATTCCCCTCGAAACAGGGATGGAAGAAAAAATGGCGTTGCCAACCGCGGTTCTCAAATTGAAACATCTTGCGGGCCCATCAACCAATCCCGTTCTCGCCAATGGAACCACTTTGACCAAACGTTCTTTCTCTTCTCCACCAGCTCGATCGACTTCGCCAGTGTCCTCGTTTTTCACCCGTTTTCGATATCTCGAATGAACGGATGGCGCAGCGCCAACTACAAGCGGGCCAAAAACCGTTTCATTCGCTTCAACGCTTCCTGCAGCTGCTCCAGCGATGAAGCGTATGAACAGCGAATATAGCCTTCCCCGCTTTGGCCAAAGACGTTGCCCGGAACGACCGCGACTTTTTCTTCCAACAACAACCGCTCAGCGAATTGTTCGGATGTCAACCCGGTCGGCTGAATGGACGGAAACGCATAAAACGCTCCGCCCGGCAAGTGACACGGCAGCCCCATTTCATTGAGCGAGGCGACGAAATAATTGCGGCGGCGGCGATAGCTATTCCGCATCTCGGCTACGTCCCGCTCCCCGCTGCGAAGCGCCTCCAGCGCCCCATATTGCGCCATTGTTGGCGCACACATCATCGCATACTGGTGAATTTTCAACATCGCTTGCAGGAGCTCTTCCGGCGCGGCGGCGAACCCAAGCCGCCAACCGGTCATCGCGAATCCTTTCGAAAAGCCGGAGACTAAAATCGTCCGCTCACGCATGCCCGCGACGGCCGCCATGCTCGTATACTCCCCTTCGTATGTCAGCTCGGCATAAATTTCATCGGCGATGACCAACAAGTCATGCGCTTGTGCGAGGCGAGCCAAGCCATCAAGCTCGGCGCGGCTGAGCACCGTCCCGGTCGGATTGTTCGGCGAGCAAACGATGACGGCCTTCGTCCGGGCGGTGACTGCCTGCTCCAGCTGCGTCAGGTCAAGCCGAAATCGATCGGCGCCGGATGTGCGCACCGCCACCGGCTTGCCGCCAGCTAAAACCACCAGCGGCTCGTAAGCGACAAAACTCGGCTCGATGAGGATGACTTCATCGCCCGGATTCACGATCGCGCGCAGCGCCAAATCGAGCGCTTGACTCGCCCCCACCGTCACGAGCACTTCCGTTTCCGGACGATACTCAACCCGAAACTTGCGGCGCAAATAGGCGGCGATCTCTTGACGCAGTTCAGGCAGGCCAGCGTTCGCTGTATAGGACGTATAGCCTTGCTCGAGCGCCAAAATGCTCGCTTCCCGGATGCTCCAGGACGTGACAAAGTCCGGCTCGCCGACGCCGAGGGAAATGACGCCCTCCAGACTCGAAGCGAGGTCGAAAAAGCGGCGGATGCCGGACGGCTTCAACTGGGCGACCGTCTCCGACACATACGTTTTTCGTGTTTGCGGCTTCATGGCGACACCACGATGCGGCGATCTTGGTCTCCTTGCTCAAAGACAATGCCATCGTGCTTATACTTTTTCAAAATGAAATGGGTGGTCGTCGAAATGACGGAATCAAGCGTTGACAGCTTCTCAGACACAAAATGGGCGACTTCCGCCATCGACCGCCCTTCAATGACCACGGACAAATCGTAAGCGCCCGACATCAAGTATACCGATTTCACTTCCGGAAACCGGTAAATGCGCTCCGCCACTTCATCAAAACCGACGCCGCGCTTCGGGGTTACTTTCACATCGATCATCGCGGTCACCCCTTCATGACCGTCGGCCTTCCGCCAGTCGACAAGCGCCGTATATTGAACGATCACTTTTGCTTCTTCCAGCTTTTTGACGAGCCTTTCCGTCTCCTCAACCGGCAACTCGACCATTTTGGCCAACACTTCCATCGGCGTGCGGGCGTCTTTTTCTAATATTTTGACAATTTCTAGCTCTTTGTCACTCAATGTCATGTCCAATCCCTCCGTCGCAAACGTTTCTCATCATCGACCATCTGCCCCGCTTGGTGCAGGCCCGCCCTAGAATGTCGGTGATTTAAGGGGCAAGCCGCTGATCAAACCCGTTTCTCAATATGGATAAGCCTTGTCGCATCAGGAGCGCCTTTCACACGTTCCCCCATGGTTCAAGAGATGCAACCGTTTTTTACCAGCCTCCTAGAAGGCCGGTGAAAAACCGCTGCCGCACACGAATCGGCGGCATTTTCATTCAAAAAAGAAAGCTGATTCTGCAAAGTTTCTCTCATTGAGAAATGGGTGGGACCAGCAGCGTTTTACACGAAATCACCGGACTCCTAGGCAACGAGGGGACGCACATGAAACTGTCCCACCACCGCGGGGCGAATGGCCTCGTCCTGTCGGCAGCGGTCCGTCACACCGGCGGCGAACAAGACGCTGCCTGTTTCAACTCGAGCAACCGCCATGCCAGCTGCAAACAATCATAAAAAGGAATGGTGTGGTCAAAAGCGAATTCATATATCGACTGGATGCGGGCCGCGAGCAGGCGAGGGTCATCCGTGTCATATACGGCTTGAAGCACATCCACCGCTTCCACCTCGTACGCATCGCTTCCGCAGCCAAACGGATCCCAAGCGCCAACCGCCTCAAGAAGCCGCTGATTGAGCAGTGGTCCGTCCATGCGCCGCCATCCACCTTCTTTCTGGAAATATGATATAACTCATTATAAGCCATTTATCGAAAAAAAAGAAGGGAGACGATGTCATGTTTTCATTTGATCAAGTCGTGGACCGTCGGGGAACGCAATCGTTGAAATGGGATGACGCGAAGCGGGTGTTCGGCCATGACGAAGTATGGCCGATGTGGGTCGCTGATATGGATTTTCCAGCCCCGCAAGCGGTGCAAGACGCGCTGCGGGCGCGCATCGAACACGGAATTTTCGGTTACACGATCGTCCCGGACTCGCTGCGGGAGGCGGTGTGCGAGTGGCTTGAAGGCCGCCACGGCTGGCGCATCGATCCGGAGTGGCTCACGTTTGCCCCCGGCGTCGTGCCGGCGGTCGCCGCCGCCATTGAAGCCTTTTCCGAGCCCGGGGATGGCATGATCGTCTTCTCCCCCGTCTACCGACCGCTGTTCGATCTCGTCCGCCGTCACGGCCGCACGCTGCTCTTCAGTCCGCTCCGTCTGACGGAAGAGCATTACGCTATCGACTGGAATGACTTGGAAGAGAAGCTGCCGAAAGCAAAACTGCTCATCCTTTGCCACCCGCACAACCCGGGCGGCAAATCGTGGACTGGCGAAGAACTCAAGCAGCTCGGGGAGCTGTGCTTGCGGCATGGCGTCTTCGTCCTTTCCGACGAAATTCACGCCGATTTGACGTTTCCGCCGCACCGGCATGTGCCGTTTGCTTCCCTCTCCCCCGAGTTGGCCGCGTGGAGCGCCACGTTCCGCGCGCCGACGAAAACGTTCAATCTTGCCGGCTTGCAGGCGGCCGAGGCGATCATTCCCGATGAGGCGCGGCGCCGGGCGTTCCGCCGCGTTCAACAGCGACACGGGTTTTTTACGTTGAACACGTTCGCCGTGGTTGGCGCAGAGGCGGCCTACCGCCATGGCGGACCATGGCTCGATGAGCTGCTTCGGTATGTGCAGGCCAACATCGACGCCACCGCAGCCTACTTGGCCGCCGAGCTGCCAACGGTGCGCCCAATCCGCCCCGAGGCGACGTATCTTGTCTGGATCGATGTCCGCCGCCTCGGCCTGTCCGAAACGGAACTGAAGCGGCGGCTCTTGGAGAAAGGACAAATCGCCGTCGAGTTCGGCCGCAAATTCGGCCCGGAAGGAGACGGCTTCATCCGCTTGAACGTCGCCTGCCCACGGCCAACGCTCAACGAAGGGCTGCGGCGGTTGGCGGCTGCGCTCCGCTAACGCCGGCTGACGTCTGTCTGGGTAAGCCGCTCCCTCCGCGGACGTTTTGTTCACCAAAGGGAGCCACCAGGCGGCTGCCTGTGATACATAAAGCGAAACGTCAGCGGTATATTCATAACGGGGAGCGGCTCGAACAGATCCTCAATTAGAAAAATCTTGTTGCATCGGTCCTGTTTTGCACTCATTCTCCTACTGATGAAAGAATCAGCGGTTTTTCTAAAAGGCTGGTGAAAAAACGATGTCACCACCAATCGGCGACATTTTCATTAAGAAAAGAAAACCGATTCTGCAAGGTTTCTCTAATTGAGAAATAGGTCGAACTCAACGGTGTTTTGCACGAAATCACCGGCACCCTAAATTGTTTTCCCGAGCCAAAACGGTGTTCGAGACGCCGATTTGGTTCAAGACGACTTGATTTTCCCACAGGCGATGCGGCCGCCTGCATCCCCCGCCGGTTGGGTCATGCCGTCATCCTTTTTGGCATGAATGACAATTGATGTCCCCTCTTTCGTCAGCAGCGATCCTTTCGCTCCTTTTTTCAGCGTCACATGCGGCGCCGTCAATTCAACGTTGACCGTGCCGTCGTCTTTGACAATAATGTTTGGCAAATCCCCAGCGTGCGCACCTTCCGGGTGGAGAAGGCCGTGTTTTTTTCCATCGGGATTGTAATGGCCGCCGGCCGACTGAAAATCGGGCGGCTGACAACTTCCTTTTTCATGAATATGAATGGCGTGCTCCCCCGGTGGAAGGCCTTGCAAATCAAGCTTCAAGCGCACCCCCCCTTCAGACTGCTCGACCAACTCGATCGTGCCGATCGGATCGCCGTCGGCGTTGATCATTTCCACTTTCCGGCTCATGCCTTCCTCTTTTCCGCAGCCAACCAAGGCGAGCGCCATGGCCGCGGCCAACCATCGTCTTCCGCACAACACTCCATCCCCTCCAACTCTTGGCAACTACTACCTGCCAGTATCGCCGGGGAAGGAGCGATTTATACGTCCTTTGTCCGCTCAGGCTCGTCCGTTTTTCCAAGCAACTCCCGCTCGAGCCGCTTCGCTTCGTTCTCTTGTTTCCGCGAAATGACGATGATCAGCCGCATCGTAAACACCGCCATCAAGAAAAAGACGGCAAACGAAATCGCCGCAGGGATATATTCGCGCTTATCTTCAGGGAAATACAAAAACAAATTCAACACCGATGGCCATATCATCTCAAAGACAACCTTTCCTGCCTGAATTTCCCGCTTCTGTCCAAGGCGCGAGCTTTCGGCCGCCGGCATCGTTCCGCTCGAAGGCAAGCCGCACCGCACCATCCTTGACGCCCGCGTTTAGGCCGAAGCGTTTTACTCCCCCATAGCTTATCACATCCGCCGGCCGCCGCCAACCCGCCCGTTGTTTCCATCTCTCAGCCAAGCAGCGCTTCATCGGCAAGCGGCCACCGTCTCTAGCAGCGGCGCTTTCCTTCGACGGGCGTGGCTGCGACGCATTCCGAACCGGATCGTCTACAAGGCAAATTTTTTTCGCAGCTGGGTGAAATCGATTCGTTCTCCGAGCGTAGGCGGCTTTGTCTTCACCAAATACTTTTTGTCGTTTTCAATGAGGCGGAAAATCGTGTAGGCGGTAAAAGCGTCATCGAGCGCACAATGCGCGTTTCCGATCCCTTCGTTGCCGTACTCCTGAACCGCCTTGCGCAAAGCCGTTTGGTTTTTGTTTCCAAAAAACCGCTTATACTCCAAAGCTAAATCGCGGTGCTCGCCCGTAAACGGAAAGGCCACTTGCGCTGACTGGCAGTTTTCCCGAAGCACTTTCATATCCATACTTCCCCATGTCACGACCGTCGTCGGACGCTCACGATCATATTGCCGAAGCAACGTAACGAGTTCATAAAAGCTGATGCCGCTGTCGATTTGTTCTTGGGTGATGTTGAGAAACGATTTGCATCGGTCGGTCAGCTGCGGAAAACGGAGCGGTTTCACATAAGCGGAAAACTGGTTCACAATTTGTTCGGCAACGACCGCGACAAGGCCAACTTCGATGATTTCCGGGCAAAATCCGTTTGGCTCCGTTTTCGTCTCCGGCATCGTAAACTCAAAATCAAGGAACAAATATTGCGGGATGTCCATCGTCGCTTCCCTCCTTTCCTGCATAGCTGCGATCTGTCTTACTATTATTATATCACGAGGGAACGATTGTTTATTTCTTTTTTCAGAAAATGACGAAAAAGGGGCGGATGACGGAGGAATCCACTCCCCTCACGCCGAAAACAGGAATGTTCCCCTAGGCGAAGCGAAGCCGCCGCCCCTGTTTTCCAGCGAGATGCTATGATATGATGAAAAAAAGGAGGCGGATGTTATGAAAAATGTCATCATTCATCAAATTGTCACCTACATTTTCACGGAAGAACAGCTGCGCGCCTATTGGGAGGGACAAGCATCGGTTCTTCCTTTCGATGAGTTGACGCCAAAGCAATATATGGAACTCGCCGAGGACATGCTTGAACATTCCTCATCCAGCCAGCTCAAGCAGCATGTGCTCGGCGGCGGATGGCGCACAGAAGAAGACGCACGGGGGAAAGTGATCGCCGAAGATGAATCTCGTGAAACGATCCATGTGGAAATCGTCGACACCGATGCGGCGGCCGAACCATCGCGGCGAATGCTGATCGATCGAGTGCGTGAAATCGCCTGCCCGCACTGTTCATTCACCTTTTATGTGCGCGATGCCATCGGCGAGAGCGGCGACTGGACATGCCCATCGTGCGGCAACGGCTTCCACGGCGCGCCATCATCAACACCGTAAAGGAGGGGACCATGATGAGCCATTCTGCCGCTGACGTCTCACAATTTCAATACTATTTGGCCATTGCCGTGTTTCTCGCTACATACGCCATCATCATTTCCGAAAAGGTCAACCGCGCCGTCATCGCTCTGCTCGGCGCCGCGCTCATGGTCATTTTCGGCATCGTTGACACCGAAAACGCCTTCACCCACCATATTGAATGGGGCACCATCACGCTGTTGATCGGCATGATGATTTTAGTAAGCATCACAAGCAAATCCGGTTTTTTTCAATACATGGCCATTAAAGCGGCCAAGCTGGCCAAGGGCAGCCCGATCCGCATTTTAGTGATGCTTTCGCTGTTGACAGGACTGCTGTCGGCGTTTTTGGACAACGTCACCACCGTCTTGCTCGTCGTGCCGGTGACGTTTTCGATCACGCGGATGCTTCACGTCAACCCGGTGCCGTACTTAATCTCCGAAGTGCTGTTGTCAAACATCGGAGGCACGGCGACCTTGATCGGCGACCCGCCGAACATTATGATCGGTTCGGCGAACAAGCATCTCGATTTCAACGCTTTTTTATTGAACTTAACGCCAATTGTCATCGTCATCGCCATCGTCACAGTCGCGCTGCTCGCCTTCGTTTACCGCAAGCAGCTGCAAACCGATCCAGCGTTAATTCAAACATTGATGGAGCTTCGCGATGCCGACTACATTCAAGACGCGAAGCTGATGCGCAAATCGGTCGCCGTGCTCGGGCTGACGATTCTTGGCTTTATCCTGCATTCGGCCATTCATGTCGATGCGGCGGTCATCGCCATGGCCGGAGCGATCGTGCTCATGCTCATCGCCGTGCCAGAGCATGAAATAGAAGAGATCTTTCATTCGATCGAATGGGTCACTATTTTCTTTTTCGCCGGTCTGTTCGTCTTGGTCGGCGGACTTGTTGACATCGGCCTTATCAAGACATTGGCGGAAAGAGCACTCGATGTCACCGGCGGCGACATTTCCACGGCTTCGTATTTCATCCTTTGGCTGTCCGGGATCGCTTCAGCGACGATCGATAACATCCCGTTTGTGGCGACGATGATTCCGCTCATTCAAGATATGGCTGTCGGCATGGGCTTATCCCCAGACTCGCCGCAGATCGACGTGCTTTGGTGGGCCTTGTCGCTCGGCGCCTGCCTCGGCGGAAACGGAACGCTCATCGGCGCCTCAGCCAACGTCATTGTCGCCGGCATCGCTTCGCGCGAAGGGCATGGATTTACGTACATGGACTTTTTGAAAATCGGGGCCCCGCTCACGCTCATTGCCTTGCTCTTGTCGCACGGCTATTTATGGCTGCGCTATTTATAACAAATGGAAGGAGCGAAATCGAAATGGTGATTTCGCTCCTTTTTTGCTGTCCGCTCATATTGTAATATCGATTCCATTGTTGGAAAGGAGGCGCAAACAGCCATGTTTGCTTATTTCCCAAGGCTGCCGGCCGGCCCGTACCCCCCGATCGACCCGACGCTCTTTTCCCAGTCAGCCGCCACCGCCCAGACGTTGATGAACGACGGTGCCGCTGTTTTGAAAAAACTGGCCGAATCGCGCTCGTTTGCCGCCGCGGTCATGTCGGCCGCCCAAGAAGGAAAAACGGATGAAGTGAAGCGCCTGATCCGTTCGCTTGGCATCCGCTCGCAAACCGAGGTATATTTCAATCCCGACGGCATCCGCCTGACGCTCTCGCCGCCGCCCGGCGCGTTCCCGTGCTGCCAGCTCGTTGTCGGCTTGCGCTGGAACGTGTTTCCACCTTCACACCGATAGCCTTTGCCAGCACGGCGGCGGGGGAAACGGGGGAAATGGTTGGCAAGACGCCGCTTTTGGCGCTCATCACGTCGGCCGCCATTGGACGATGAGCGGCCATCCGTTCAAAGGCGCCGCACCCGATGCGACAACACCGCTTCCACCCGCGACGCTGGAAGCGGGCTGTCGTCGGCGTCTTGCCACACTAGAAACCGTTTTCGCACAAAACGATGTGTACCAACGTTCACCAACGAAAAAAGACGGCGGTCGTCCCATCCCCGTCCAATATCTCGGCGAACTCACCGGCCTCTTCCGTTTCCATGGCGCATTCGATTGCGTGCGCTGATCGATGATAGCCCCGACAAGGATCGAGACCAACGAAGTCAACATCGTCAGCTTAACCGCCTTGGAGTCTAAAAGGCGGTCGAAAACAGCTGTTTCCCCTGCTCAATGGATGAACGTGTGAAAAGAAGCACTGATGATACAAGGTTTTTCTATTTGAGAAACGATGCTAGGAAGCGGTATGTACTATTAAATCACCAGCCTCCTAAAAAGCGCAGCACTTGTTTTTCAAAGTAGACGAAAAAGATCCCGTCCATCCGCGCCTCTTCTTTCACGCATTGCCGTTTTCATCGATCGGCTGCCGCTTCCCGATTTCAGCCGGGGTCCGCAAATCGTAGCCATCATCGTTTTTGCTCGTATGGATGATGTCTTCGTTCGCTCCGATTTTGCTTGCCCACTTCAGTTCCTCATCCGGCATAAACCGCTCCATCGCCATCCTCCTTTCGCTTCTTTCATCCTTGTCGGCTTTGATTCAGTTTTCAGCTTAGAGGGGCGGTGATGTCGTACAAAATACTGCGATTCCATCTGTTTCTCAGTTAGAGAAGCCTGGCGAAATCGGCGTTTTTGTTTGGCGAAATGCCGCTGAGTTGCTCGTGGCAGCTGTTTTTCACCGGCCTTTTAGGGCAGCGCTTTTGCTTAGCATCTTAGGAAGAACCGGAAACCCTAGTGGAAGCGGTGGACCTTTCGAGCAGCGCTTTTCCTTAGCATCCCCCGCCGCTCATCCCATCATTCCCGGAAAAAAGGATTGACAGCCTAGCGGTTGTTCAGTACGATTTTGTTAACAATCATAAAAAAGGGGGTTTACATATGAAGCAACGGACTTCGCTTCGCCCGCTTGACATGACACTTGCCGCGATGTTCGTCGCCTTGATGGCCATCGGCGCCAACATTACATCGTGGGTGCCGTTTCTTGTCGTTGGCGGCGTGCCGATCACGCTGCAGACGTTTTTCTGCGTTCTTGCCGGCGCCGTGTTAGGGCGGCGGCTCGGCGCGGTGGCGATGACGGTGTATATGTTCGTCGGCCTGGCCGGTGCGCCGGTGTTTTCCAAGCTTAGCGGCGGATTATCGATCATTTTCCAACCGACATTTGGCTTTATTCTCTCCTTTATCGCCGCTGCGTATGTGACCGGCTGGATCATCGAACGCGGCCCGCAGCCAGCATCCACCGTCCGCTTTGTCACCGCCGCTCTTGTCGGGATGGTCATCAACTATGTCATCGGCACGAACTGGATGTATATGGCGTACAAATTATGGGCGGAAGCGCCAAAAGGGCTGTCGTACGAAATGGTATGGGGTTGGATGCTTGTTCCGCTGCCAAAAGACATTTTGTTATCGATCGTCGCCGGTTTGATTGCACCGCGCCTTTGCCGGGCGATCGGCCGCTCCTCTTCCGCGAGCCGGCCGGCGGCATAAACGAAACGCGCCTGTTGAACAACAGGCGCGTTTTTCGTTAGAAAAATAAATTGAACACTTGGTACAGAAAACCAGCTATGAGCGCAGAAATCGGGAGCGTAATCACCCATGTAATCACAATCCGGCGGGCGACGCCCCATTTGACTCCTTTCACCCGCTGCGCGGCGCCCACTCCCATAATGGCCGAGGAAATGACGTGGGTTGTGCTGACCGGCAAATGAAACGTTGTCGCTGAAAAAATGACGAGCGCGGACGATAAATCCGCGGCCGCCCCGTTGATCGGGCGGATTTTCATGATTTTTCCGCCGACTGTTTTAATGATTTTCCACCCGCCGACCGCCGTTCCCAGCCCCATGGCCGTAGCGGCGGCAATGCGCACCCACTCCGGAATGTCGGTCGTCGCATGATATCCGCCGGCGATCAGCGCCATCGTAATAATCCCCATCGCTTTTTGAGCGTCATTCGTTCCGTGCGTGTACGCCTGCAAAGCGGCGGTCACGATTTGAAAGAGGCGAAATCCTTTGGTTGTACCGTATAAGTTCGCATTTTTAAACAGGAACCGAAAAATCGTCATGATGACAAAACCGACGCCCAGCGCCAAAAACGGTGACAAAATCAGGGACTCTAAAATTTTCAAAAAACCTTGGTAATTTAAAATGCCGATTCCGGCCGCCGAGACCGCCGCGCCGGCAATCGAACCGATCAGCGCGTGGGAAGAGCTGCTCGGGATCCCATAGTACCACGTGATTAAGTTCCACGCGATCGCGGACGTCAACGCCGCCAAAATGATGATCGGCCCGTTTTCCAACGCAAACGGGTCAACGATGTCTTTCGTAATCGTTTTGGCTACGCCGGTAAACGTCAAAGCGCCGATAAAGTTCATCGCCGCAGCCAGCAAAATGGCGCGCCGCGGCGTAAGCGCCCTCGTTGACACCGAAGTGGCAATGGCGTTGGCCGTATCATGGAAGCCGTTGATGAAGTCAAACGCCAGCGCAAAAATCACGATGCATATCGTCAAGACAAGAATCATATCCATAAAAACAACGTCCCCTTTTATGCGTTGCGCATAATAATCGTCTCAATCGTATTGGCGACATCCTCACAGCTGTCGGCAATTTCCTCGAGCATTTCATACAGCTCTTTATACTGGATGAGTTTAATCGGATCTTTTTGGGAGACAAACAAGTTTTTGATGGAAGCGCGCAAAATTTCGTCACATTTCGTTTCGTAGTCTTTGATCTTGATGGCGTGCTGGCGCATATCGAGCAATTTTTTATGCGAAAGCAGCTCTAGCGCATGAACGATTTCAATCGTGCTTTGGTAAATATAGTCGAAAAATTTCCCCATATGTTCGTCAATGTCGGTAAACGAGAACATTTCAAAACGGGCCGAGCATTGCTCGAGGCCATCGAGCACATCGTCCATTTTCATCGCCAGCTGGTGAATGTCTTCGCGCTCGATTGGGGTAATAAACGTTTTATTGAGCTGGACGACCAATTCATGGATGAACGAATCCCCTTTCCGTTCATACTCCTTCATCACCCGCGCGAACTCTTTCAAATCGCCGACGTTGCGGATTTTGTATTCGACAAAATATTGGGCCGCTTCCTTCACATTTTCCGAAATCGTGAACAACATATCGAAGAAAACGTCCTTTTTTGGCGAAAAAATCATGGCCGGAACACCCTCCATTGATGGAATGAAAGTCACCGCTACTTATTGTAGCAGCTTCAAGTTTGTTTACAATAAGAAAAAAGAAACTTTACGCAAAATTTACATGACCTTTACATTTTGTTCGCCTTTCCAGCTGCGTATTACATAGCGTGCCAAAAGAGCGACGAAGCTATGCATGTCCGCTTTCGTTCGTCGATCATGCTGTCGCGCGGCTTCAGGCAATACCCGCCCGTATCAAACGTCACCCCTTTGCCGACGAGGGCGATCACGTCCTCCCACCGTTCTTTTCCTTGGTATTTGAGAACGATCAGCTTCGGCGGCTGCGCCGATCCTTGATTCACCGCCAAGAGCGCGCCCATGCCGAGCCGCTCCATCTCTTCTTTTTCCAAAATTTCATAGTCCAAATCGTACCGGGTAGCGAGCTTCACCGCATAATCAGCCAAATCGGACGCCGTCAACAAATTCCCTGGCGTATTGACGAGTGTGCGCGCCGAGTTGGTCGCCTTTCCGTACACCGAGCCGACAACCAAGCTCGTCTTGATGTCCGCTGCATCGGCTGCCGTATAGACGGTAAGCGACGCCAGCGTTGCATCCGGTTCTGCTTTTTTCTGCTTGTAGCCGGGAAACTCATACGTGGCCAAATAGCACGCTTCGGCCAAGGCATGGGCCGCCTCGTTCGCATCGACCGCTTCGGTCGTAAACGTGTCGAGCACAACGGCCGCCGCAGTCCGCTTCGCCTGCTTGAGCGCGCGAAAGAGCTTGCCAAATCCTTCACGCAGCCGCGCAAACGTCAGCTCCTCTTGTTTGCCAAGCCCGACAAAATACAATCGCCTCGCTCCAGTGGGCAAAAAAGGATGGATGACGGAAAGGCGCCCCCATTTCGCGGAAATGTCGCCTTCCTTTTGCAGCTCGGCCAGCCGCCCACCAAGGCGGGCATCATACGCTCCGGCCAGGCCGCTCCTTCAAACAACCCGATCACAAGCGCGTCCTCATTCGTTTCGGGCGATGGAAACGGTTTTACAGTAAACATCGTTTCCTCCCCTTTCGTCATGGCTTTCATGTTCCATTATATCGAAATGGGGTTATTGTTTCGAATCCCTAATGAATAGCTTGCCTTTTTTCTGCCGGGACCGCCCCACCGTGGTTTTCTTTCTGGCCACACTGCACACGATAGAAGGAAAACGCGGCCAGCAAATAGAATATCACATTAACGGCTCTTCGCGAACCGCTCCTAGGAGGCTGGTGATTTCGTGCAAAATGCTACTGATTCCATCTGTTTCTCAATTAGGGAAACCTAGCAGAACCAGCTTTCTTTTCTGAATGAAAATGCCACCGATTCGTGTGCGACAGCGGTTTTTCACCGCTCCTCTAGGAGGCTGGTGATTGACTCGCCTTTCTCCAGCAGAAAAACTCGTGGCATCGGTCCTGCTTTTCACCCGTTCCCCCATTGATGAAGGGAATCGTCGGTTTTTTACCCCGCTTCCAAAAATATGGTAAAAACAGTTGTTTCTCTTGAGCAATGGGGAGCGTGTGAAAGACGCTGCTGATGCGACAAGGCTTATCCATTTGAGAAACGGGTTTGAGAAGCGGCTTGCTTCCTCAAAATCATCGGCCTCCTAGGCGGGCCTGAATCCAACGGCCTTTTCCGAGGAGGAAAAGCGCAATGGATGAGGGTGAAACGCGCCGCCCCAGCATTTCCAAGGAGGAACAACGCCATGAATATTGTCTCCCTTTGCCCAAGCAACACGGAATTGCTCGCTTACCTTGGCCGGCTCGATGACGTCATCGCCGTCGACCAATCGTCCGATTGGCCCCCGGAGGTCAGGCGGCTGCCGAACGTCGGGCCGGATTTGCGCATTGACATCGATCAAGTCGAAGCGCTGAAACCGGACCTTGTCGTCGCTTCGCTGAGCGTTCCCGGGATGGAGCGCAACATCGAGGAACTCGCGCGCCGCCGGCTGCCCCATCTCGTTCTGGCGCCGAATACGCTCGATGACATCGCCTCCGACCTTCTTACGTTAGGTGAAGCCATTGGTGAAACGCAAAAAGCGGCTGATCTCGTCCGCCGGTATCGCGAGTTTCTCGCTGAGTACCGCGAACGAGCCGCCGCGGCCGAACCGGTCCGCCTGTATTGGGAATGGTGGCCGCGGCCGATTTTTACGCCCGGCGGCGGCAACTGGCTGAGCGAGCTCAGCGAACTCGCCGGCGGGCGCAACGTGTTTGCCGACTGCCCGCAGGCGAGCATTCAGACGGAATGGGACGAAGTCGTCGCCCGCAATCCAGCGCACATATTGCTCGTCTGGGTGGGGGTGCAGACAAAAAAAATGAGGCCCAGCGCGGTCACGCAGCGCCCAAAGGCCAACGAAACGGACGCCGTCCGAAACGGGCGCATCCATCTTCTTGAAGAAGCGCTCTATTGCCGGCCGTCGCCGCGCTTGCTAGTCGGATTAAAAAAATTAGCGCCGCGTTTGCATCCGTCGCTCTTTCCTCCCGCCGACGACAGCGACCCGCTCCTCGGGCGCTGACAGGCGGGGGGCCTGCCAATGATTCGATTGTCCGCCCCACCGCGCAGTCCATCGATGCCTGCTTAGCTTTTCGACTGCAAATATTGCTGGCGAAACACTTGCATCGTTTCATCTTCGTTGAGCCGCTTCAACTCTTCCTCCGACAAGGTGCCGTCCCCTTTTTGCACCACATAGACGTGAACTTTCCTTTTTCCCCAATATTTATAGACATCTTCGACGGTTTCGTAATATAAGTCGATGCGATTCCCTTTGATCGCCCCGCCTTTATCGGCCACGACGCCGAAGCCGTAGCCGGGAATAAACAAAATCGTGCCGATCGGGAAAACGCTTAAATCCGCGGCAATCGTCGAGTAAAGGTCGCGTTTGACGCGGACGCCGGAGTATGTAATGCCATACTCAGGATGATCGGGCGTTTTGCCGGTTGACTCGGCACCAGCTGTGTAGCCGGTCGCGATCACTTCCACGGACGGATATTTTGACCAATCAAAATGGTCTTCGAGGCGTGGCGGGGAGTGCTGACTGTTTTTCGCGCGCTCCTTCAGTTCCCAAACAGGCGGGCGACCCACCGAGAAAACGTTTGGAAAGGAATGGAGAACCGTTTTCGCCTCAACCCCTGAAACGGATTGAAACGTTGCGGTCAACGCGGCAAGAAACAAGAGCGTCATCGCGGACCGGCGCACAAACTGCCTAAACCTATTCAATGCTCTCAACTCCTCTCACACCTCTATTTATCTCCATCCGAAATCGAAATATTCATTGGCAGCGAAAGCGGTTTTTCACCGGCCTTCTAGGCAAAATGCCATTGCGCAGTACCGGCCATAGCAAGAAAGCCGGCCAACAGCAGGCGGCCGACTTGAACGCTTCTCGAGTTTCCAAGCACAAAAAAATGGCCGTCGCCAGCCGCTGCAAAACGGCGCGAACAGCCAAACCGACACCGCACCCGTTCCCGCGTGCGGAAATCCGTTCCCTTTTCCCGATGGGAAGCTGAAACCGGCACGCCCACAAGGCGGCCGGTCGTCAAAACATCCGGTATCCTTTCGCTCGCAGCGTGCGAATCGCCCATCCGGCGCAAAGAGCGCCGGCGAATCCGCTCGCCAAAATCAAGACGTCGGCCGCCGCCAACGAAGCGGCTTTGCGCCCGAGCGCGGCAAACGCCGCCGCCGGCGCGGTGAAATAGCGCGTCCATGGCACATCGTCAATGATGAGCGCAGCGATCACCGGAAAGCATACGGCGACAATCCACGTCATCCGCAACACCATATTGAGCAAAAAACTAATGCCGAAAAACAAGACAAAAAATAAAAGCATGGAAATTAAGACAAGGGGCAAACTCATCTGCATCCGCCCTCTACCTCCCTTACACCCTTTTTCAGTGTACTGGATGGGCGGATGCCAAGTCAACGCCTGTTCTCTCCCTCTTTCTCGCTTCCTGTCCCTTGGCAGCAGTAGCACGTTTCCGAACCGCCAAGCAGCAACTGCACGTACCCGTGCCCATCACAATAAGGGCAAGCTGTCCTCGTCATCATCGATGTTCCCCTCCATTTCGTTTTTATTAACATATCAAAATTTTCTGTAAAAATAAACGGCGGTTTTTCGCCGTTTCGCTTCATGTAAACGGATACATCGATGACTTGCTTTCATTTTCTTCGTCATTCTTTCCCTTTCAGCGATTCAAAGTAGAGCCGATACTTCGTGTACCCGAACGGATCGCCCGGGTTGAGACCATTGTGCGGCGGCAGGAACGCGAGCGGCTCAAGCGCGAGCAAATACCGAATCAGGCCGGAAGTGTCACGGTCGGCCTGAAGCGCGGCTCTGCTCAAGAAAGCAGCCGCATCCAGCTCTTCGGTCTGCACGATGATGCGCTCCGATCGCGGCCGGAGCAAAAAAATCGCCATGTTGTCGCTGATGTTTCCGTTGATGACGCCGGTGCGCACACCAAGCAGCGCGACGGGTTCCGAGCGGATTCCCGTTTCTTCCCACACTTCGCGAACAGCCGTTTCATCGAGCATCTCCCCCGGTTGCACAAAGCCGGCCGGCAGCGACCATTTTCCTTTCAGCCCGCTGTATTTTTTCTTGACGACGAGCCATTCCCCCGCTTCATTGATGACCAAGCCCGCTGCGGCGATCCAAACGTTTCCGCGTTTGCTGTCCATCGTTCTCATCCTTTTGTTTCATGATCGTTGTTTACGTTGGTAGTTCGACAGCCAGACGGCGAATCCCTGTTTTTGGCGCACAAAAAAGGCGATCTTCCCCTCAAGAAAGACCGAACTCGTGTGGCAGAGAAACGGCTGGTGCGTCTATCGCGATGAGGGGAGTGTCCCAGTCCTTTTGGAACACTCCCCTCACTCCCGCAAAACCGCTGCCATCGATCGGGCCGATGTCAGCGAGTCGCCTCGCCATCTTTAACGGTTGCCAGCGCCGCGCAGCCGCCGAGCTTGCCGCTAGGCAGCTTAGCCAATGTCGCACCGCTCCCGCCAACCGTTTTAGAAAAATTTAAATTTCCCTTTTTTCATCACGAGCGACGAACCGCCGATCAAATACAGGGCGCGGTTGTCGATCACTTTTTTCATGAAGCTTGCTTTCGTTCCCCACAGCTTTTTGCCGAAGACGACGCCGATGGCATCATCATGGCCGAGCGAACAGACGGTTCCTTTAATGTCAGGCTTGAACGGCTCGAGCTCTCCTTGCCCGCGGATGAGCACCGCCAAGTTTTTCGCGCACAGCGCGCCCTCCTGCATGGCGATCTGCGCCGTCGGCGGATACGGGCGGTTCGTTTCCTCATCGATGACGAGCGAACAGTCGCCGACGACAAAAATGTCTTCATGGCCTGGGACGCGCAAATATGGGTCAACCTTCACGCGCGCCCGCGCCGCTTCAAAGCCGGACTCCTCAATGACGCGGCTGCCGCGCACGCCAGCGGCCCAAATGACCGTGCCGGCTTTGATTTCTTCGACATCATCACCCTTGGCGACGATGATGCCATCCGGCGTGCATTCTTTGATGGCCGTGCCGATTTTGAATTCGACGCCTTTGCGTTCAAGCTGGCTGACCGCGTACTCGACGAGCTCCGGATCAAAGCCCGGCAGCGCGGTCGGCGCCGCCTCGACGCAAATGATGCGCACTTTGTGCGGGTCGATGTCATACTCCCGGCACAGCTCCGGCATCCGGTTGGCGAGCTCGCCTAAAAATTCGATGCCCGTAAACCCAGCGCCGCCGACAACAATCGTGAGCCGCTCCGGTTTTTTGTCCTCTTCGGTATTGTACGTCGCAAACTGGTATTCGATATGCTCGCGGATTTGCCGCGCGGCATCGACATTGGCGATCGAAAACGCGTATTCTTTCAATCCTTTGATCCCAAACGTTTCCGATTCAAAGCCAAGAGCGATGACAAGGTAATCGTATGTCAATTCCCCGTCTGCTAGCAGCACTTTTTTCTCATCCGGAACGATTTGAGTGACCGTCGCTTGAACAAACTTCACTTTGTTCCGATCGATGACATCACGGATCGGATAGCGGACGCGGTCGTGATGCAACGTTCCCGCTGACGCCTCATGAAGCCATGTCGTCTCATAGTGGTAGTCATGTTTGTTGACGAGCGTAATGTTCGCCTCATTCACCCCGATCAGCTTTTGCAGACGAACCGTCGTCATCAGCCCACCGTAGCCCGCGCCTAAAATGACAACGTTTGGTTTTCTCACTTGAATCACTTCCACCCTTTTTCGTTTTTTATAGCTTTTGCTGCCGTCCCCGTTTTTATCGCACAAAGTTTGTGAAAAAGTTCACGATAACGGACAAAAAAATGTCGAGGGACTGTCACAAAAAATTAACAATCTGTCCACCAACCATATTAGTCCTTTTTCCCCCCCATTTCAAGTGTTTTTTGCGGCAAGACGGAAAAATTCACCGCTGCCCTTCCGCAGCCAACAGACGGTGGGCGTCATCTTTTGCCCATGCTGACATAAGATGCTAAAATAAGAAGGGAAGAAAAATCAAGCTTTGCTGGAAGCGAAACCGAAAACGGCAGCGCCGCCTAGGCGGTTCGCAGCCGACCGCGGCGCGGAACGGAAACGCTCCTGAAACAGGTGGAGAGCAGGAGCCGCGGTGCGAAAAAGAGAAACGGATCATTTCATCACAATCAAAGGAGGTATGGCAGTGAAGGAAGATCGTACTCTTTATGATGTCACGATCATCGGCGGCGGGCCGACCGGCATGTTTGCCGCGTTTTATGGCGGCTTGCGGCAAATGAAGGTCAAAATCATCGAAAGCCTTCCTCAGCTCGGCGGGCAGCTTTCCGCGTTGTATCCGGAAAAATACATATACGATGTCGCCGGATTCCCGAAAGTGCGCGCCCAAGAGCTGGTCAATCAGCTGAAAAAGCAACTGGAGCTGTTTTCACCAACCGTCTGCCTGAACGAATCGGTCGATGTGCTTGAAAAGCAGGAAGACGGAACGTTCAAACTCATCACCAATGAACAAATCCACTATTCGAAAACGGTGATCATCACCGCTGGAAACGGCGCCTTTCAGCCGCGGCGGCTGGAAATCGAAACCGCTTCCCGTTATGAAGGGAAAAACTTGCATTACTTTATCAACGATTTGGAGCAGTTTTCCGGAAAACGGGTGCTTGTCTGCGGCGGCGGCGACTCGGCGGTCGACTGGTCGCTGATGCTCGAACCGATCGCGGCCAGCGTCACGATCGTGCACCGCCGTGACAAGTTCCGCGCCCATGAGCACAGCGTCGAACAGCTTATGAAATCGGCCGTGCGTGTGAAGACACCGTTCGTGCCAGTGGAACTGATCGGTGACGAACATGCCATCCACCAAGTCGTGCTTGAGCACGCCAAAGACGGAACGAAAGAAACGGTCGATGTGGACGCCGTTATTGTCAACTATGGCTTCATTTCCTCGCTTGGGCCGATCAAAGATTGGGGATTGGAAATCGAGAAGCATTCGATCAAAGTGAATTCCCGCATGGAAACGAACATCCCGGGCGTCTATGCCGCCGGCGATATTTGCACGTACGACGGAAAAATCAAGCTGATCGCCTGCGGCTTCGGTGAAGCGCCGATCGCCATCAGCAGCGCCAAAACGTACATCGATCCGACAGCGCGGATGCAGCCGGCGCACTCGACCTCACTCTTTTAGTTTCGTTGTGTGCCGCGCTTCAGTGCGACCATGACACGACAAAGCGAGACAGACCCAAAAAGGGGTCTGCCTTCAAGATCGGCACAACCGATCGTGCGGCAGAAGCAGCCAGCACGTATATAAGCAACGAAAGAGGGGATCCCGATCCTTTTGGGACACCCTCTTTCTCATTTTGGCGGCGCCGTCTGTTCGCTTTACATCGTTTCATCGCCAGACAGCGATACCGATGACGGCTGCTGTTCATGTTCGGCTAGCCGAGCGGCCAGCGCTTCGTTTTCCTTGAGCGCTGCTTTCAGCTGTCGCTGCAGGCTGAACAGGCGAACCCAGCCCAACATAGCGACGACTAAAGCGCCGAGAACCGCGGAGCCAAAAATGACGATGATCAGCGGCAGACGTGTTTCTCCAACCAAATAACGGATGGTCACTTTGTCAACGTTGGCCACCGCGAGCAGGGCGACGATCAGCGCCAACAAGAGGGCCAACACTACATTCACTTGCCCTTTCACTCGCCTTCCCCTCCCTTTCTCCGGGTTTGTCCGCCGCGGTTTCCGCGGTCAGCACTGCTCCGGCGTGCCGGCGTTCGTTGCCGTGCGGAACGACGAACCGCAGCCGCACGTCGCGATGGCGTTCGGGTTATGGATCGTAAATCCGCCGCCAAGCAGCGACTGTTTGTAATCAATGACCGTGCCGCGCAAAATTGGCGCGCTATCGCGGTCGACCAACATTTTAATGCCGTGCTGTTCAAATTCGACGTCGTCCGCGCGCCGCTCATGCTCAAAGCCCATGCCGTACGACAGCCCGCTGCAGCCACCGCCGTGAACCCCTACGCGCAAATAGGCGTTTTCCTCTTCCTGCTCCTTCATCATGTCCTTAATTTGAAACGCTGCCGCTTCCGTCAGCGTGACAATGGCTTCCGCCATCTCGATCCCTCCTTCACTATCAGGTCAAGCGAGGCAGGCGACCCGCGTTCGGGAAAGCTACCCCAACCGGGCGACTCAACGCTCACCGACCTTCCGCTTACTGTTATTATACCGTTTTCCAGCACAAATGCTCAACCGTTCTGCCCGCCCCGGTCATAGTACACCCCTGTGCACACCGTTTCGGCTGGGCCGGTCATGCGCACGCGCCCGTCCCATCCCCAAGTGATCACCAAATCGCCGCCGGCCAAATGGACGACCGTTTCCACTCCGCGCGCCGTCTTCCCGTTGAGCACAGAAGCGACGACAGCCGCGCACGCGCCCGTCCCGCACGCCTGCGTCACGCCGGAACCGCGCTCCCACACACGGAAGTGAAGCTCACGATCACTCACGACTTCAACAAATTCGACGTTCACTCCTTCGGGAAAACGCGGATCGCGTTCGACAAGCGGCCCCAGCGCCTCGACCGGCGCTTGGCGGATGTCATCAACATAAAAGACCGCGTGTGGATTGCCCATCGAGACGGCGGTGAGCGCGTACTCGCGGCCGCCGATGACAAACGGCTCAGCGACGACCTGTTCCGCCTCCGGTCCGATCATCGGTATGGCGCTCCGCTGCAGGCGCGGTTCGCCCATATCGACGGTGACGCTCACCACCTCGCCGTCTTGGACTGCCACTTCTGCTTCAACCAGCCCGGAAAGCGTTTCGATCAAAAAGCGGCGCTCCTTGACAAGGCCATGCTCATACGCGTATTTTGCTACACAGCGCAAGCCGTTGCCACAATTTTTCCCTTCCGAACCGTCGCTGTTGAAAATCCGCATTTTGACCGGCGCCCGCTCCGCAGGACCAATGAGAATTAAGCCATCCGATCCAATGCCGGTGTGAACGTTCGAAACGCGGCGGGCGATCGCCGGCAGCTCGTCTTCCGGAAGCGTTTCGCGAAACAAATCAACGTAAATATAGCTGTTCCCTAATCCATGCATTTTCGTAAACGTAAACGACGGCAATGTTCGTCCCTCCCGAAAAAGTCTGGAATTGGATGTATAAAAACAACGCCCCTTGGCCACAATGGAAGTATCCCCCGTTTTTTCATATACATTGAAGAGGATGCCGCCATTGGGCATCCTCCTTTTTTCGTTACAGCATCGGATGTTCTTCGAGATGCCGATAAATCTTTTCCACGAGTTCATCCGGCGTTTCGGCGCTGACAAACTCACCGTTGACGAGC
Source organism: Geobacillus icigianus (assembly GCF_000750005.1). Lineage (GTDB taxonomy): Bacteria > Bacillota > Bacilli > Bacillales > Anoxybacillaceae > Geobacillus > Geobacillus icigianus. The sequence goes on from NZ_JPYA01000049.1 coordinate 83,520, forward strand.
GCAAACAGCGTTTCCGCACAGCGCGTGCAATAGCTTAGGCAACTGTATTCGATAATATCGAGATTCGGGTCTTTTTCAAGCTGTTCCATCGCCTCGTACGACCCGCTGGCTAAGTTGCTGATGCAAAATTCGATGATTGGCAAAACCATGCGCATGTTCACCTTCCTGTTTCCCATCGTAGCCGTTTTGCCGCGCGCCGTCAATGAACATGCTTGTCGGGCAAGGAGTGGGCGGAAAAATTATTGTTCTTTTGTCACAATTTCGTTATACTTTTTTATGGCATAAGCGGCTTACGAAACTGGACAAAAGGGGATTTTTAACCATGAGACAACTTGTACTGCTCGGCGGAGGATACGGCAATATGCGGATTTTGCAACGCCTCCTCCCAGATCATGTGCCAAACGGCATTCATATTATCCTCATTGACCGCGTTCCATACCATTGTTTAAAAACGGAATATTACGCCTTGGCTGCAGGAACGGTCAGTGACCACCATATTCGCGTCCCGTTTCCGGAACATCCGCAGCTGACGTACGAGTTTGGCGAAGTCGTCTCCATTGACCTTGACAACCAGATCGTTCACCTGAAAGACGAGCGCAGCGTCCGTTATGACGAGCTGGTGATCGGATTGGGCTGTGAGGACAAGTACCATGGGGTGCCAGGCGCTGATCAATACACCTACAGCATTCAATCGATCGACAAAGCGCGCGCCGCTTACGAAGCGCTGAACAACTTGCCGCCCAAGTCGACCGTCGGCATCGTCGGCGCCGGCCTGAGCGGCGTGGAGTTGGCCAGCGAGCTCGCCGAAAGCCGCCCTGATTTGCACATTAAACTGTTTGACCGCGGCGAGCGCATTTTGCCGATGTTTCCAAAACGGCTGAGCGATTATGTCGAAAGCTGGTTCGACGAACACAAGGTTGAGATCATTCGCCACTCCAACGTGACGAAAGTTGAGCCGGGCGTGCTGTACAACCACGATGAACCGGTGCCGTGCGACGTCATCGTCTGGACGGCCGGCATCCAGCCGAACCGCGTCGTCCGCGAACTCAACGTGGAAAAGGACAAGCAAGGCCGCGTCATCTTGACGAAACGGCACCATATCCCCGGCTATGAAAACGCCTACGTCGTCGGCGACTGTGCGAGCCTACCGCATTCGCCGAGCGCCCAGCTCGCCGAAGCGCAAGCCGAACAAATCGTCCAAGTGCTGCAAAAGCGCTGGAACGGCGAAGAGCCGCCAAGCGAATTCCCGCCGATTAAGCTGAAAGGCATTCTCGGCTCGCTCGGGAAAAAACACGGCTTCGGCCTTGTGGCAGACCGCCCGCTCACTGGACGGGTGCCGCGCCTGTTAAAATCGGGCGTTCTTTGGATGTATAAACACCACAACGGCTATTAAGCCTTGCGCGGCTGTCCATAAAATGGCAGGCGCAAAGCAGCAGGTTCAGTGAGAACGCGTGCTGGCAACCGACACCGACCCATCATCGTCGAAATCTTATGGCCGATCCGGCAGCGGACCAAAGGGTTAGGCGATATTTCTAACGACAGTATGAGCAGCTCTTGTCGCCGACCGGGCGGCTGACCAAACGCGAAGGCGGCGGGGACCTCCCCGCCGTCCGTTCGCTTTCCTCCCCATGCGCCGCCGCTATGACGAACGGTAGCCGTATTTCTCCATTTCCGCGCAAATGGTCTTCAGCCGCGGATTGCCTTCCGCCACCACCGTTCCTTCGATCACCACGACCGGATACACCCAATCTTCTTCAACGATCGTTTGCGCCAACGCCCGTTTTCGTTCATCATCGGCAGGAGGCTGAAAAATATCGACGTAGACCATCCGGAACGGCTGATCGGGATACTTGCGGCGCAACGCCGCTTCGAGCCACTCATACGTCTCTTTCGATGACGGCAGCTGCACGCAAGCCGGGCAAAGGACGTCAGCCCCGTAAACACAAATTTCAACCGGTTGAAACGCCATCATTGTCACCCTTTATGCAAGCAAAATTTATCATTAGATTTTTTCCCCTGTCACGATTATAATAAAAAATAAGGAAAGGAGTCGATGGAAATGACGGACCAAGAAATCAAAGAACAAGTGCAAGAAGTGTTGGATAAACTTCGTCCGTTCCTGCTTCGCGACGGGGGCGACTGCGAGCTCGTAGACGTAGAGGACGGCGTGGTCAAGCTCCGCCTTCTCGGCGCATGCGGCAGCTGCCCGAGCTCGACGATCACGTTAAAAGCCGGGATCGAACGCGCGCTGTTTGAAGAAGTGCCGGGCGTCGTCGAAGTAGAGCAAGTATTCTAAAGCGGAACATCCGAACAGCTCGCCGCTGTTCGGATGTTTTTTTGTCCTCCTACGGCATCCGACGACGAAAAAGCGTAGCGGACCGCCCTGTTTTCGTTCCCGCTCCAAAGACAAAGACCCTTATCGACCCTCGGTGTACGCGAAGAGGAGGCGGACGGCGGTCGGTTCTCCCAACGCCGAAAAAACCCTCACGCTTCCAGCGCGAGCTTGTAGACGCGGCTGCCGTGCGGCTCAACGGCCAGCCTAGCGACTTCGCAGCCGGGAAAATGCGGCCGCAGCCGCTCGGCGAGACGAGCGCCGTCCCCTCGTTCCGCAAAAACGAGCACCGTCGGCCCCGCCCCGCTTAGCGCCGCGCCGATCGCCCCGTATTCGAGAGCGAGCGCCTCCGCCCGTTCAAGCTCGGGAACGAGCGGTTTCCGGTACGGCTGATGAAACAGATCGGCCGCCATCATCCGGCCGGCAAGCCGCCAGTTTTTTGTCAGCAGCGCCGCAACGAACACATTGCTGATGGCGCTCGCCTCGACGGCCCGCTGCCTCGTCCATTGTTCAGGCAGCTGCCCGCGCGCTTTTTTCGTCTCCAACTCATAGGCTGGGATCAATGCCACCATTTCAATGTCCACATCGGGAAGATGAACGACATCCACACCTTCCTCGCGGTAGCAGCCGATGACCAGCCCTCCGTACAGCGAAGCGCCAACATTGTCCGGATGGCCCTCATAGCGGGTGGCCAGTTCCATCTTTTGTTCGCGCGACAATCCTAGTTCAAGCAGCGCATCGGCCAGCTCGATGCCGGCGACGACCGCCGCCGCGCTGCTGCCGAGTCCGCGTGTGAGCGGAATGTCGCTGGACACTTCCACCGCGCAGCTCGGCAGGCGCCGGCCGTAAACATCCGCCGTTTCGGCCGCCGCTTGATACACCAAATTGTCGGTTCCGCGCGGGATGGCGCTCACCTCGGCCGTTTTCGGCACAAAGGACCACGCCTCCGCCAAGCGGACATCAAGCGTTAAGTAACGGGAGACGGCGAGCCCGATCGAGTCAAACCCAGGACCTAAGTTCGCCGTGCTACCCGGAACGACGATCTTCAACATCTCGTCTTCTTTCATGCGCGGACAACCCCTTGCAAATGCTCCAAGACAACTTGTTCATCGTTCGGCAGCACGATCGGTTCGATCGCCGCGGTCTCCAAGGCGATGGCCGGGTCTTTTAAGCCATTGCCAGTGAGAACGGCGACAACGAGGCTGCCGCGCTCGATTTCATTCCGCTCGCGCTGTTTGATCACTCCGGCAATGGCAGCGCATGACGCCGGCTCAGCAAAAACGCCTTCCGTGCGGGCAAGCCGTTGGTAAGCCGCCAAAATTTCCGCATCGCTCACTTCATCGATTTTTCCGCCTGATTCGTTCGCCGCTTCGACCGCTTTCTGCCAGCTCGCCGGATTGCCGATGCGGATCGCCGTCGCAACTGTCTCCGGCTGTTCAATCACTTGATTGCGGACGATCGCTGCCGCCCCTTCCGCTTCAAAGCCGCGCATTTGCGGCAATCCCGTTCTTTTCGCTTCGTGATACTCCTTAAACCCTTTCCAATAGGCGGTGATGTTGCCGGCGTTGCCGACCGGAATGGCGAGCACGTCCGGCGCGCGCCCAAGCTGATCGCACACTTCAAACGCTGCCGTTTTTTGCCCTTCGATTCGGTACGGGTTGACGGAGTTGACGAGCGTAATCGGTGCTGTTTCGCTCAGCCGGCGCACCATGCTGAGCGCTTCGTCGAAATTGCCGTCGATCGCAAAAATCTCCGCCCCGTACATGGCGGCTTGCGCCAATTTGCCAAGGGCGATCTTTCCGTTCGGGATGACGACAAGGCAGCGCAGCCCCGCGCGCGCCGCGTACGCGGCCGCCGAAGCGGACGTATTGCCGGTGGAGGCGCAAATGATCGTATGGCTCCCTTCCTCTTTCGCTTTCGCCACCGCCATCACCATGCCGCGGTCTTTAAACGACCCGGTCGGGTTCGCTCCTTCCACTTTGACGTACAGCGTAATCCCGAGCTCTTCCGACAACCGCGGCAACGGGATGAGCGGCGTGTTTCCTTCACAAAGCGACAGCCTTGGCGTTGCTTCGGTCAGCGGCAAAAAGTCGCCGTACGCGTCAAGCAGCCCTCTCCATGTCATCACCGTTTCTCTCCTTCCACCCGATACGAACTTTGCACCCGCTCGACGATTTCCAAATCGCCCAGCTGCTGCAAAATCTCTTCGTAGTCTTGCTGCGAAGCGTCATGCGTGACGATGACGATTTCGGCGAGGCCGTTTTCCTTCATCGGCAGCTGCAAAATCTTTTCAAAGCTCACTCCGCGCTTGGAAAACAGCGTCGTAATTTTGGCAAACGCCCCTACTTGGTCTTTCACGTGAATACGCAAAAAGTATTTCGAGAAAATTTCGGTTGGAGCTTTCAACTGTTTTTCATATTGCGGCGCGACGGCATAGCGACCGTTGACGCCAAGGCGCATATTTTTCATCACCGCGACCAAGTCGGAGACGACCGCCGTCGCCGTCGGCAAGCTGCCGGCGCCCGGCCCGTAGAACATCGTTTCTCCGACCGCTTCGCCGTAAACGTACACAGCGTTATATTCATTCTGGACGGACGCGAGCGGATGCGAATCGGGCAAAAACGTCGGCTGAACGCTGACTTCCACCTTGCTTCCATCGCGCTGGGCGATGCCGATCAGCTTCATCGTATAGCCGAGCCGCTTCCCGTAATTTAAATCCTCCTCCGTCACTTCTGTGATGCCTTTCGCGTTAACATCGTCCAAATCGATATCCATGGAAAAGCCAAGGCGGGCCAAAATCGCCATCTTCCGCGCCGCATCGAGCCCTTCGACGTCCGACGTCGGATCGGCTTCCGCGAACCCGAGCGCTTGCGCTTCGGCGAGCGCCGCTTCATAAGAGGCGCCGTTTTGCGCCATGTTCGTCAAAATGTAATTCGTCGTCCCATTGACAATGCCCATGAGCTTCGTAATCCGGTCCGACGCCAGTCCATCCACTAAGCTGCGCAAAATCGGAATGCCGCCGGCGACGCTCGCTTCATAGAACAAATCGCAATGATGCTCCGCCGCCACCCGGAGCAACTCTGAACCGTACACCGCCATTAAATCTTTGTTCGCCGTCACCACATGTTTTCCTTGGCGCAACGCCCGCAGCAGCAGCTCCTTCGTCTCCTCAATGCCGCCCATCACTTCGATGATGACGTCCACCTCCGGATCGTCGATCACCTCGGCGGCGCTCGTCGTCAGCAGCGCCGGATCGACCTCGACATCGCGCGGTTTGTTGACGTCGCGGACAAGAATTTTCTTCACCTTGACTGGACATCCGACTTGATGCATCAGCTTCTCCTGATGGTTTTCAATGATTTTGACCACGCCGCTGCCAACGGTCCCTAATCCTAACAAGCCAACTAAAATCGGTTTTTCCATCTTCCCCGCCCCTTCTGTTTACCCACAGTAGACATTTGTATTTTTATAGTAGACATTATAAAAGACGGCCAGCCGTTTGGCAACAAAAATTTTTGCGGCGACCGATTTACCGGCGCCAGCTGCCTCCCAACGCAGAAAAGTTATGACGGCCGATTCACCGGTGTTAACGGCGGCCGCCCTTCAAGCACAGCGATGATGTTGTCGCGCGCCAACGCCATCATCGCCCGCCGCGTTTCGTACGTGGCGCTGCCGATATGCGGCAAGGCGACAACGTTCGGAAGCGAAACGAGCGGATGGGCGGGATCCACTGGTTCTTTTTCAAACACATCGAGCCCGGCCGCCGCGATCTCTCCATGAACGAGCGCCTCATACAGCGCCTGTTCATCGACGACCGCCCCGCGCGCCGCATTGATGAAAACCGCTGATCGTTTCATCCGCCGAAACGCCTCGCGGTTGAACAAACGACGCGTCTCCGGGGTGAGCGGCGTCAAGCAGACGACAAAATCGCTCTCCGCAAGCAGATCGGCAAACGGCCGGTAGATGGCGCCAAGCTCCGCTTCCGCTTCCGGGCGGCGGGAACGGTTGTAATACAGCACGTTCATGTCAAACCCTTTCGCCCGCTTCGCCACCGCCTGGCCGATGTTTCCCATGCCGACGATGCCGATCGTTTTATGGTGGACATCGGCGCCCGCAAGCAAAAATGGGCTCCAGCTTTTCCATTTCCCTTCTTTCAAAAATTCAGCCGCTTCGACGAGGCGGCGAGCGGTGGCTAACAGCAGCGCGAACGTCAAATCGGCCGTCGTATCAGTCAGCACGTCCGGCGTGTTGCATACGACGATGCCGCGCCGAGTCGCTGCCGGCACATCAATATTGTCATAACCGACCCCCATGTTGGCGACCACTTTCAGCTCCGCTCCCGCTGACAGCACCTGTTCACCAATCGGATCGGACACCATCGGCAAAAGGGCCGCCGCCCGCTTTGCTTTTTCCACGAGCACATCGTTTGGCACCGCCACGTCCTCATGCGGCCACATCTCCACTTCAGCGATAGCCGAAAGCGGGGCCACAACATCCTCTGGCAGTTTGCGCGTAATAAAGACGCACGGCTTCGTCATGATGCCACTCCTTCTTCGTTTTTTCTAAATCTTATCACAACTCCGGCGGAAAAAAAACGGGAAGTTGTCCCCCCATAGCCCCGCCCATCCTTCCGTTTTCCAGCGGCCAAGCGCGCCGGGACTCACCTTGAATGAACGAAAGCACCGCTTCTGGCAAGCAGACGCCAACCAGTCCTCCCGCCTCACCCGGCGCTCAAATGAAGCCAACGGCGGTCAACGAAACAGCGGGCGCCAGCGCCGCGGCCCCCGCTCTCCTTTCTACGCCGGCGGCAGCCACTCGACCGCCGGCAGACGCACGCGTTCGGCGATGCCGGCAATCTCGGCAAACGAAGCTAAAAATCGCTCATACTCGTGCGAGCCGCCGAGCAGCCGCCGCAATTCCTCCTCGCGGCGCGTTCGTTCCTGTCCATCCGCTGTCAAATAGTACGCCTCCACACACTCGAAATACGGAAGCGGAAACAACAAGCGGGCGTAAACAAGCCGCCAAGCAAACGGCGACAGCGGCGACACGTGCCCGTAGTCTTGGAAAAACCGGCGCACCTCCTGCCGGCATTCCAGCCCGTGCCGCCGATACAAATCACGCACCCATTCAGCCAAATCGCGGGCGCAATGGTCGTACACCCAATCGGTCGGCAGCTTCACCTCGGCCCCTTCGATCCAGCCAGCCTGAGGCAGCCGCTCGTGGCAAAACGCGGCGTAATCAACGCGAAGCGGCTCCTCATCGAGTTCCGTATCGGCCACATATTGGACGGCGTTTTCCGCCAACCCTACATAATACGGGAACGACTCGATAAACAGCCGGTCAAACGGCGACGCCGGGCCGTTTGCCACCATGTTCGTCCAAAACGCCTCCATTTGGTCGATCCGCTTCGCCCACAGCTCCCGCCATTGGCCGATGCGCCGGCAAACCGTAATGGGCAGCGGGCAAGAGCGCCCGTATTCGTGCAGCAAAGCAAGCTCTCGGCCGAGCCGGCGCAGGCGCACGGGCGGAAGCGGCGCGCGGATGAGCGCCATCGGCCGTCCCTCATAGACGGCAAGATACGTTTCGGCTTTTGTTTTCACCAGCTCCCCGACGCCGTTCACCCCTTTGGCCCGCAAATAGCGGCTGATGTGCTGGCGCTCTTCCATCTCCGCTTCGCTCCGCCCGTCAGCGGGAACGAGAAGAAAGCGTTCTTGCTGCCCCCAGATCACGGTCTGCCTCCCTTTTGGCTCCAGCCGCTCAACGCGCACTCCATACTCGCTATGCACCCATTGTTCCATGGACCTTCCTCCTTATTCGCGTCCATATTGACTCGAAAACCGCTTGCCCCCTCTTCATCCCCCAACCGTTTCCGCATTGGGGAAAAAGCGCTTGCCCTTCCTTATCTCTCCGTCCGCTTCCTTGTTGGCCGAAACTTGCTTTCTCCTCCCCATCTCCACGCTCGTTTCCGCATTGGGGAAAAAGCGCTTGACCTTGGATCCCGTTCTAGCGACGCTGCTCGGCCGAGCAGCCCCCATTTCTTCTCCAACCGGCCGCCGACAGTCGTCTCGTCCGGCGGAAAGCGAAAAGCCTCACCGCTTTGTTTGGCCGCCGTTCAGCGCCGCGCAGCCAAACAGCCGAAGCGAGCTCGATTCTCTGCCCGTCAAGGCAGCCTTTTAGATCGGCCACCAAAGGGGCTATTGTTTATATATGCGGCCGGCTGAGCATTTTTCTTTATATGACGGACTGTTTTATGAGATGATACATATATATAAAACGACTTTTCAAAAGAAACAGGTGACATGTGATGAGCGAAGGCATGATGAATCAGTTGGAACAAACCGCTCGGCGTTGGCTCGAGGAGCGGGGCGTAACGGTGGAAAAAATCGCCGAACTCGTCTATTATTTGCAATCGAAATACCATCCGGATTTGACGATGGACGAGTGCATCGAAAACGTGAACCGCGTCATTTCAAAGCGCGAAGTGCAAAACGCCATTTTAACCGGCATTCAGCTCGACCGGCTCGCTGAGGCCGGACGGCTCGATGAACCGCTGCAATCGATCATCCACCGCGATGAAGGGCTGTATGGCGTCGATGAAATTTTGGCGCTGTCGATCGTCAACGTCTACGGATCGATCGGCTTTACCAACTACGGATACATTGACAAACAAAAACCGGGCATCCTGCAATACTTAAACGATAAATCAACCGGCAAATGCAACACGTTTTTAGACGACATCGTCGGTGCCATTGCCGCGGCGGCGTCAAGCCGTTTGGCGCACCGGGCCGCCAACGCCGAATAATGGATCGCCACGCCCCGGCACGCTCGGCTGATGGCCGTCTTTTCCCGCGCATCCGATGATAAGCAAACGCCGCTTTGCCAAAAAAGGCAAAGCGGCGTTGTTTACAGGCGCTCCATCCACTCTACCAGCGAATCGGCCGTATACGTCGGCTGCCGCTCATAGCGGGCGAGCATCTCTTTCGTCGTCACGCCCGTATGGACTAAAAGCGTATCGATGCCGGCGTTCATGCCCGCTACTATGTCGGTTTCGTAATAATCGCCGATCATGAGCACGTCCGCTTTCGGAACGCCGAGCACGTTGAGCGCCTGCTCCATAATGATTTTTTCCGGCTTGCCGATAAACGTCGGCTTCACTTGCGTTGAAACGGCCACAACCGATGTAATGGCCCCGTTTCCCGGCAATAGCCCGCGCTCGGTCGGCAAAGCGATGTCCCCGTTTGTGGAAATGAACATCGCGCCGTTGCGGACAGCAAGGCAAGCGACGGCGAGCTTCTCGTATGTCAGTTGCCGGTCGATGCCGATGACGACGACATCCGCGTCCTCGCCGGCAAAGCGAAACCCTTTGTCCGCCAAAGCCGTGCGGATTCCTTCTTCGCCGATGACATAAACGGACGCGCCTGGCTTTTGTTCAAAAATGTAGTTGGCGGTTGCTTGGCTTGTCGTAAAGACGTGCCTCTCTTCCGCCGGCACGCCGAATGACCGCAGTTTTTCCGCCACCTGCGCCGGCGTGCGCGATGAGTTGTTGGTGACGAACAAATACGGAATGCCGCGGCGGTGCAGTTCATTGACAAACTCGCGCGCTTCGGCGATACATTCCGTGCCGCGGTACATCGTTCCATCCAGATCAATCAAATAGCCGTTGTAACGTTTCATAACCTCTGTTCCTTTCTTTTCCATGATAGGCGGCCGCCGCGCCAGTCTGTTCGGATCGCCTTGAGCCGGCGAGAACGCCGCGCTTCCTCTCCCAATGCTCGCGCTGCCGCAAGCCCGCGGATCCACCGCTTCTGTCTTTCCCCATTCCGCCGCGCCGGCGTCCAACGCGAAGACAACCGGCGCACGCCGATGGATGTCGCCGTCCGATCAATTGCGAAACGCCGACACCGGGCCGAGCTCGCTTTCGAGATAATCGCGCACCGCTTTCGGGTACGCTTCCAACGCCGGCAAATGGGCATCCAAGCTGGCGCGCAGTTTGGCGTGATCAACAGCGGTGTAGTCGTGAACGAGCATTTTCCGGTGAGCGATGAACGCTTTCAGCTGTTCGGCGTCCGCCGGGGCAATCACCCGTTCATCAGTCAAAATGTCAATAATGTCATTGTAGCTGCCTGGGTCGCGCATAATAAAGCCGTCAATCATGGCATTGCCGACGTCCAAAACGGCTTCGATGAGGACATGAGCGATTCGCTCGAGCGCCAGCCGCTCTAACGGTTCTTCCCAATGCCGCTGCGCCTTGTAACGCTCGAGCATTTGCTCGATGCAGCGCAGCCGATCTTCCAGTTTTTTGCGGTCAACAAAATACATCGCTGTTCCCTCCTTCGTCTCGTTTGCCCTGCTGAAAAAAGACGGAATCCCCACCGTCCGGCCAGTGGCGGGACGGACATCGCCACTTCTTCCTCCGTCCGCTCCCGTTTTCGACGCTTGTTTGCTATGATGATAACGAAGGGAGCGAAAGGGGGAGCAAAAGATGAGCGAACGGTTTTATTTGTATGACGAAACGGTTGAAGCGGCGGTGCGCTTCGTCAGCTTTGCCGGCGAAAACCGACGGTTCGATTTGGCGCTTGTGGAAACGGACCGGTTTTACGGAAAATGGCTCGTGCTCGACTTGCAGAGCAACCGCTTCGCGATTCTCGGCAATGATGATTTGGCCGAGCCGGGCTATTTGGAACGCACATACGAGCTAAAGATCGAAGAGGCCGACGAGTTGCGCGCCTTTTTGCGTGAATGTCTTTCATAACCTTCCTCGGTTTGGGGCATCTTATGAACCAACCCGGCAGCAAGGAAGGTGAGGCGAATGGCGGAACGGGAAACATATGCCGATGTTTCCACCGTCGAGAAACAGCGCAATTTCTTAACGGCCGAGGAATTTCCCGAAGGGCCGTACGGATCGCCGTACCGCGCGGACGCGCCGGTCGAAAATAAAAGCACACCGTGGCGGGAAGGGCAGCGACCTTACAGCGCCTTCAACTATGAATTCAAATCGCTGCACCAAAACATTCCAAGGCGCGATCCGGCCGCGCACCCGCCGCACGACGACCCACGCGAAAGCGAACAGTTCCCGTACAACGAAGGGGAATGACGAAGCAGCCGCCCGCCCCGGAGCGGCTGCTTCGCTTGTCCGCCCGTCAGCGCCGCGACATGGCGGCTTCACCGCTTCACTTTACGGAGCACAAAATAAGCGCAGCCGAAGTTGCAATATTCATACAAATATTCCGACAACGTGCTGATTTTCGTATCATGCGTCGCTTTTTGATTGTGGTCGTCAAAAAATCCGCGCAGCCGCAGCTGATTGTATCCCCAGTCGCCGACAATGTAGTCATACTTCGCCAAAATATCAGCGTACCGGGCGCGAAAGGCTTCTTCGTTAAAGGCGTTTTTCACATTTTCCACCAGCTCGTAACAATGGTTGTTGATGCAAATCACGGGAGTTCACCTCGCCTTTCCACTTCCATCATAAACGATGCACGACACCCAATCAATGACGGTTATGAAACGCCGCGACGCGTGCCACCCTAAAAGCGAAGGGGGTGCTGACGATGAGACGACCATGGTGGGCCGCTCTGTTCGGAACGGCTCTTGTCTTGAGCGGCTGCGCACAAACCGCCCAAGACGACAATACCAAAGTCTATAAGCGAAGCGGGAATACCATCAACGTCACCGACCGCAACGAACTGTACAATGAAAACGGAGTGCCCAACGGCGATGACACGCCGATGAACAACTTCGGCTACGTCCGCCATCAAAAAAGCCCGATTGCTGGCGACGCCAACGGCTATAACGACATGCCGTCCTTCAACCGCGAAAAAGCGGCCGATTTGATCAGCAAACTGTGCACCCAGCTGCCGGGTGTCAAGGACGTCGCGACGCTCGTCACGGATGAGGAAGTGCTCGTCGTTTATGACGCCGACACGAACAACCGGCAGCAGACCGCTGACCAAGTCAAAAAGACGGCGCTGTCTGTCGTGCCTCGCTACTATCACGTCTACATCGCCGACAATCCGCAGCTGATGAAAGACATTGAACGCTTCGGGCGCCTAGACTCAAACACGCGCAACATCGATCAGATTCTTGACGCCACCATCCAGCGGATGTTGAAATATCCGCAAGGAGCGAAGCTAAGTGACGGCGAAAACGAAAACGGCGAAATGATCAACGAAATGAACGACCGACTCGATCGCGATTTCCGCGACGGAACGCCGCGGACGACAAAAATGGGGCAATAACCCTCACGCTTTTCGATCGCCTAACCGCTTGCCGCGGAAAGAAAACGGTCTGCCTTTTTCCAAAAGAGGCACGACCGTTTCTTTTCGCCTATTCGCCGCCCGCGGGCGCCAGCCGCTTGAACCTAGGCCTTCAGCTGCCGAGCTTTCGCCGCTTCGTTCACCTGCTCATCGGCATGATACGAGGAGCGGACGAGTGGACCCGCCTCGCAATGACTGAACCCTTTGCTTAATGCGATCTCTTTCAGCTCCCGAAACTCATCGGGATGGTAGTACTTCACCACTTTCAAATGTTTTTTCGTCGGCTGCAAATACTGACCGATCGTCAAAATGTCGACATGGTTGGCGCGCAGATCGTCCATGGCCTCGATGATCTCCTCTTTCGTTTCCCCAAGGCCGACCATGATGCTCGATTTCGTCGGGATGTCAGGCTGCAGCTCTTTCGCCCGCCGCAAAAACTCAAGCGACCGTTCGTACGTCGCCCGCGCGCGCACTCTTGGCGTCAAGCGGCGCACCGTTTCAATGTTATGATTCAAAATGTCCGGTCGGGCATCCATCAGCGTCTTCAAGTTTTCGTACACCCCGCCCATGTCGGACGGCAGCACTTCAATCGTCGTAAACGGGTTTTTTCGCCGGATGGCGCGCACCGTTTCGGCAAACACGGCCGCACCTCCGTCTTTCAAATCATCGCGCGCCACCGCGGTGACGACGACGTGTTTTAAGTTCATGATGCGCACCGATTCGGCGACGCGTTCCGGTTCCTGCCAGTCGAGTTCGGTCGGCAAGCCGGTTTTGACGGCGCAAAAGCGGCAGGCGCGCGTGCAGACGCTGCCTAAAATCATAAACGTGGCCGTCCGCCGCACAGCCCAGCATTCGTGAATGTTCGGGCACTTCGCTTCCTCGCAGACAGTATGTAAACGGTGTTCCCGCATCAACTTCTTCAATCCGACGTAGTTCTCGTTCGTATTTAATTTGATTTTCAACCAATCCGGCTTGCGGATGTGTTCTTCTTTCGTCGCCATCGTTCTCACTCCAGTTAGATCGTTATTCATTTCTCATTATAATGAAAAGCTCGCGAAAAGACAAAAAAATCGCCGTCCGACTGCCTTCCTCCTTTTTACACCGCTTGCTTCTTGGCGCCAAAGGGCGAGTGCGCTTAGTCCTACAAATTTTGGCATTGATGAATTCCTTCTTTCTCCCCAAACTAAAGGATAGGAGACGAGCGGAAAAGGGGGGATCCACGTGCACCGATGGCTACTGGCCCTATGGGTGGTGGCGATATTGTTCATCGCCGCCGGCGCCGCGGCCGCAGCTGAAAATAATGAAGAAGACGTTTATGAACGACGCATGGAGCTGTATAAAAAAGCGGAAGCCGTTTCACTCATTCCATGGTATTACTTTGCGGCCATTGACCAATACGAGCGAAACGTCCGCCAAGTGCGCCGCGATTTGCCCAAACCAACCGGCGTCCTTGGTATTTACATCAGGCCGGATATATGGGCTGGGCCGCTGAACAAAAACTCGCATGATACGAATCCGTTCACCATCTCCCAGTTTGGCGGCCTCGGGATAGATGGGAACGGGGATGGGAACGCGCGCGCTGACGACGATGAAGATGTCATCATGGCGATGGCCCGCTATTTGCAGACGTACGGCATTGATCACCGCCAGATCAAAATCGCGCTTTGGAACTATTACCAGCGCGCCAAGACGGTCGACCTGATTTTAGGAAAAGTAAAAATTTATAAAAAGTATCAGACATTACAATTGGACAACCATGTGTTTCCTCTTCCGCTGCGGGCGAATTACAGCTACCGCGACACATGGGGTGACGCGCGCGGCTGGGGTGGGCGCCGCATCCATGAGGGAACAGACATTTTCGCTGGCTACGGGGTTCCGGTCCGCTCGACGTGCTACGGCATCGTCGAATTGAAAGGCTGGAACAACTACGGCGGCTGGCGCGTCGGCATCCGCGACATCAACAACACGTACCATTATTTCGCCCACTTAAACGGGTTTACCGCCCAGTTACGCGAGGGGCAAATCGTCGAGCCGGGAACGATCATCGGCTCGGTCGGCAGCTCCGGTTACGGCCCGCCCGGCACGGCCGGGAAATTCCCCGCCCCATCTTCATTACGGGATGTACAAAGACAACGGCTACACCGAGTGGGCGTTCGACCCCTATCCACATTTGAAAGCGTGGGAACGGGCCGAGCGGCAGCAACAAAAACGGCGCTGATCGCCCGTTCGGCCGATGGGCCGAACCGTGGCGCAGCGCCGTTCACCTCGTTCCGTGAGCGCGTTGCTTTTTCACTTCACCGCCATGCAATGGCTCTTTCGCTTCGCCGCCTCACCCATGGCGTCAATGCCCGCCCAAATACGCCTGCTTCACTTGCTCGCTCGCCTGCAACTCAGCCGCCGTTCCCGACAACACGACGCGGCCCGATTCGAGGACATAGGCGCGATCGGCGATCGAGAGCGCCATATGGGCGTTTTGCTCGACAAGCAAAATCGTCGTTCCCGACGCATTGATTTCCTGGATGATGCGAAAAATCGTCTTGACAAGCAGCGGCGCGAGCCCCATCGACGGTTCGTCAAGCAAAAGCAGCTTCGGACGAGCCATGAGCGCGCGGCCGATGGCAAGCATTTGCTGCTCGCCGCCCGAGAGCGTGCCGGCCAATTGCTTGCGCCGCTCCTCAAGGCGCGGAAACAGCTGAAAAACGTTGGCAAAATCTTGTTGAATGCCGACTTTGTCTTTGCGCAAAAACGCACCGAGCTCCAAATTTTCCTCGACCGTCATGTTGGCAAACACGCGGCGCCCTTCCGGCACGTGGGAAATGCCTTGCTTCACGATCGTCTGCGCCGCCTTGCCGGCGATCGAGGCCCCTTCGTAGACGATGTCGCCGTTTTTCGGCTTCAACAGCCCGGAGATGGTTTTCAGCAGCGTCGTTTTTCCCGCGCCGTTTGCGCCGATCAGCGTGACGATTTCACCTTTATTCACCTCAAGCGACACGCCTTTTAAAGCATGAATGTTGCCGTAAAACACATCGATGCCATTCACGTTCAGCATGTCACGACACCTCCTCGCCAAGGTAAGCCTCGATCACTTTCGGGTTGCTGCGCACTTGTTCCGGCGTGCCTTCGGCGATCAGCTGGCCGTGATCCAACACGTAAATGCGTTCGCATATGCCCATCAC
Organism: Geobacillus icigianus; assembly: GCF_000750005.1. Lineage (GTDB taxonomy): Bacteria > Bacillota > Bacilli > Bacillales > Anoxybacillaceae > Geobacillus > Geobacillus icigianus. The sequence continues at coordinate 99,284 of NZ_JPYA01000049.1, forward strand.
AAGCGACATGTCATGCTCAATCAACAAAATCGTCAACGCAAACCATTCGCGAATGAACGCGATCAGCTTCATCAATTCTTTCGTCTCTTGCGGGTTCATGCCGGCGGCCGGCTCGTCAAGCAAAAGCACCTTCGGCTGCGCCGCCAACGCCCGGGCGATCTCGAGCCGCCGCTGCTGCCCGTACGGCAAGTTTTTTGCCTTCTCATGCTTGACGCTATCAAGCTGGAAAATGTTCAAGAACTCGATCGCCTTCTCTTCCATTTCCTGTTCGCCGCGAAAATGGGAGGGGAGACGGAAAATGGAGCTCAGCATCGAATGGCGGGCGTGCGCATGGTAAGCGACTTTCACGTTGTCCAAAACCGACAGCTCGCCAAACAGGCGAATGTTTTGAAACGTGCGGCTGATCCCTTTGCGCGTAATTTTGTACGGCGGCAAGCCGTTCAACGTCTCGCCGCCCAGCATAATCCGCCCTTCCGTCGGCACATACACGCCCGTCAGCAAGTTAAACAGCGTCGTTTTTCCCGCGCCGTTCGGGCCGATGAGCCCGATGAGCTCCCCTTGATGCAGCTCCATCGTCGCGCCGGAGAGCGCCTTCAGCCCGCCAAACTGGATGCCGACGTTTTCCGCTTTAAGCAACGGTGTTTTTGCCGCCATGGTTCACTCCCCCTTCCGTCTTCCGCCATTTCCAAAGCGAAGACAGCTCTTTCGTCCCCATCAGCCCGGTTGGGCGGTACAGCATAACGAAAATCAGCACGAGGCTGTAAATGATCATCCGCGTTTCCGGATAGTTTTGCAAGAACGTCGAAACGATCGTCAGCAACACGGCGGCGATGACCGAGCCGGACAAACTGCCGAGGCCGCCTAAAACGACGAAAATCAAAATGTCAAACGACTTTAAAAAACCGAAATTCGACGGCTGGATGATGTAAAAATGGTGCGCGTACAGCGCTCCGGCGATGCCGGCGAAAAACGCGCCGATCACAAACGCTGCCACTTTGTAATACGTCGTGTTGATCCCCATGGCATCGGCGGCGATTTCATCCTCGCGAATCGAGATGCACGCCCGTCCGTGCGTCGAGTTTGTGAAGTTGGCAATCACCAAAAGCGTCACCAACAGGCAGGCGAACACCCACGGCCATGTCGTCATGTGCGTCACCGTCATGCCGCTCGCCCCGCCAACGTAATCGATGTTAAGCAAAGCAATGCGGACAATTTCGCCAAACCCGAGCGTGGCGATCGCCAAGTAGTCCCCTTTTAAGCGCAAGCTCGGCACGCCGATGATCAGGCCAGCGAGCATCGCCGCCACCCCGGCGGTCAAGACGCCGACCGCAAACGGCAGCTGCAGCTTCATCGTCATAATCGCGGAGGCATAGGCGCCGACGGCGAAAAAGCCGGCATGTCCGATCGAAAACTGCCCGGTGATGCCGATGATCAAGTGAAGGCTCGCGGCCAACATGACATTGATCGCCATGAAAAAGAGGGTATTGACATAAAAGATATTTAACATTCCGCTGGCAATCAGCCACTCAACAACCGCGAAAAAGGCGAAGGCCAGTATGACGGAACCCCAAAATCCACGCGTCCGCTTCCAAGTTGCCATTGTCCCTACCATCCTTTACACTTTTTCTCGTACGTTCTTGCCAAACAATCCGGCCGGCCGGAAAATCAGGATGAGAATCAAAATGACAAACGCCACCCCGTCGCGCCAGAGTGAATAACCAAGCCCGCTCACGAGCGATTCAATGACGCCAAGCAACAGCCCGCCGACCATCGCCCCCGGAATGATGCCGATTCCGCCCAACACAGCGGCGACAAACGCTTTCAAACCGGGAAGAATGCCCATCAACGGCTCGATTTTTGTATAATAAATGCCAAAAATGACGCCGGCCGCCCCCGCGAGCGCCGAGCCGATGGCGAACGTGGCCGAAATCGTGTTGTCAACGTTGATTCCCATCAACCGAGCCGCTTCCGCATCATGGGACACAGCGCGCATCGCTTTCCCGATTTTTGTCCGGTGGACGATAAATTGAAGAAGGATCATCAAAACGAGGGACGTGCCGAGGATGAACAGCGACTGGCTGCTGATAACCACCCCAAACAGCTTCAAATTCCGATCCGGGAGCAGCGTGCTCGGATACGCTTCCGGCTGCGCCCCGCGCAAATAAATCGTCACGTACTCGATGAAAAGCGAAACGCCGATCGCCGTAATCAAGACGGCAATGCGCGTCGCATTCCGCAGCGGCTTGTACGCGATCCGCTCAATCACCATCCCCAGCACCGCGCAGGCTGCCATCGCCAATAGCAGCGCCGGAAAGAAGCCAATGCCAAGCATCGTCACCGCATAAAACCCGACGAATGAACCAACCATAAAGACGTCGCCATGGGCGAAATTAATGAGCCGGACGATGCCGTACACCATCGTATAGCCGAGGGCGATGAGCGCATAAATGCTGCCGAGCGAAACGCCGTTCACGAGCTGTTGAATGAGTTCCATGTCTGCACGCTCCTTAACGAAAACTCGTCATTCATCAAAAGAAGCGCCGGACAGGGGAGCTGTTCCTCCCCCGTCCATGCCGCCTCTCCTTACGGATTGACCTTGGTTTTAAATTGCTGCTGCCCGTCTTTGTATTCCAAAATAACAGCCGATTTAATGGGATCGTGTTTTTCATTAATAGTGAATATACCGGTTACTAATTGTAAATCTTTCGTTTTCGCCAGCGCGTCTTTGATTTTCACCGGATCGGCGCTGCCGGCCCGTTTGATGGCATCCGCCAAGAAGTATGCCGTGTCATAGCCGAGCGCATTGAACGCATCCGGCGCTTTGTTGTATTTCGCTTTAAAGGCTTTCACGAACTCTTGAATTTTCGGATCCGGGTCGCCAGACGAATAATGGTTTGTGATGTACGTATTGTTCAGCGCATCCTTGCCGGCAATCTCCACCAGCTTCGGCGAATCCCAGCCGTCGCCGCCCATGATCGGCACGTTTAGGCCGAGTTCGCGCGCCTGCTTGACGATGAGGCCGACTTCTTCATAATAGCCGGGCAGGAAAATGAATTCCGGATTCGCCGATTTAATGCGCGTCAGCGTAGCGCGGAAGTCGGTATCTTTCGCCACATACGCTTCTTCAGCAACAATTTTGCCGCCGCCGGCTGTAAACGTTTCTTTAAATGACGCAGCCAGCCCTTTCGAGTAATCGCTCGCGCTGTCGATCAAAATCGCCGCACTTTTCACTTTCAAGTCATCCAATGCGAATTTTGCCGCCACCGTTCCTTGGAACGGGTCGATAAAGCATGTCCGGAAAATGAAATCATTCACTTTTCCGTCTTTGGTAGTAATCGTCGGGTTCGTACCGGACGGCGTAATCATCGGCACTTTATTGTCATTGGCGATTTGCACTTGAGCGAGCGTGTTCGTGCTCGTCGCTGAACCGATGATCGCCACGACTTTGTCTTGGCTGATCAGCTTGATGGCGCCGTTCGTCGCTTCGGCCGCTTCCGATTTGTTGTCGACTTTGACGAGCTTTAACTTTTTGCCGTCAATTCCTTTTTTATTGATTTCATCAAACGCCAGTTCCAGCCCTTCGGCGATCGACTGACCGTACGAAGCGACACCGCCGGACAGCTCAAGGTTGGCGCCGAC
>NZ_JPYA01000050.1 GCF_000750005.1 Geobacillus icigianus
GCGCTGGCCTGTTTGCGATTGGTGGGAGCGCGTTTTTATCGTACCTATGAGGGATTGAAACTCGTATGGGTCATATCGCGGTCTACGGAGGTGGTCGTTTTTATCGTACCTATGAGGGATTGAAACCTCGGCCTTCAATCCCTAAATCATTTCCGACGGATAGGTTTTTATCGTACCTATGAGGGATTGAAACCCCGGTCTCATTTGTTTCCCCTCCAAATAAAATAAGCACCCGTTTTTATCGTACCTATGAGGGATTGAAACAACAGAAGGACGAGCGCCTGACGCGCCGCACAAGGAGTTTTTATCGTACCTATGAGGGATTGAAACTATACCGCATACTTCAACCGTGCTTTCCAATCCTTAGGTTTTTATCGTACCTATGAGGGATTGAAACAAAGAAGAGCCAGAATTTGCAACCAAATGTGCTATTTACGGTTTTTATCGTACCTATGAGGGATTGAAACAATTTACGCTAAAAAACCCAATTGAAACATCAATCGCGTTTTTATCGTACCTATGAGGGATTGAAACTACATTTTTGCGTACAATTTCATTTTGTCTTCTTTAGTTTTTATCGTACCTATGAGGGATTGAAACGACCAGTGTTAATGCGTTGTCCGTCAGGAATTTTCGTTTTTATCGTACCTATGAGGGATTGAAACTCCTCTACGTCGTTCGAGGGTTCGTTGAATTTCATCGTTTTTATCGTACCTATGAGGGATTGAAACCTAAAAAACTGTTTAATCCCCTCTAATGTCTGATTGAGTTTTTATCGTACCTATGAGGGATTGAAACAAAATAAAAACGCTCATTTTCTGAGCGCTTTTTTCAACGTTTTTATCGTACCTATGAGGGATTGAAACCCGTGCAACTCACGAGCATCAACAATCTTTTCGCCGTTTTTATCGTACCTATGAGGGATTGAAACCAACAATTGGTTGGACTGATAGACCGCGGCAGGTGCGTTTTTATCGTACCTATGAGGGATTGAAACTCTCCACCTGCAAACGACGCTTCCTTCTGTAATCGGTTTTTATCGTACCTATGAGGGATTGAAACTTCGTTTAGCTGACTACGGAAATCAAAATGCAGGCGTTTTTATCGTACCTATGAGGGATTGAAACTCACCAAAGGCATTAAGAGTGAATAGCGGCCTAACACGTTTTTATCGTACCTATGAGGGATTGAAACTACTGTTTTATGTTTCGTTTCGTCCTCGCCCGGCCGTTTTTATCGTACCTATGAGGTATCGTACCTATGAGGGATTGAAACCTGTACCAGATGCACCGAAAATCAAAACAAAGTCTGTTTTTATCGTACCTATGACGAATTTCTCACTGTGAGCAGGATGCCGCCTTGAGGACGGCGAATAGAAAAAGAGAGACCATCAAGGTGAGGTGATGGAATGGCGATTGACCATGATCGGCTGTTCAAAGAGCTGATCCGCACGTTTTTCGAAGAGTTCCTGCTCCTCTTTTTCCCCGACATGCACGAGCATATCGATTTCCATCATCTGTCCTTTTTATCCGAAGAGCTGTTTACCGATGTGACGGCCGGTGAAAAGTACCGCGTTGATTTGCTGGTCGAGACGAAGCTGAAAGGCGCAGACGGGCTGATCATCGTGCACGTGGAAACGCAAGGGTATGTCCAGCCGTCGTTTGCCGAGCGCATGTTCCTCTATTTCAGCCGCTTGTATGAAACCTACCGGACCCGCATCGTTCCGATCGCCGTCTTCCACTATGATTCCCTCCGCGAGGAACCGTCTGTGTTTTCGATGGAATTTCCGTTTGGGGAAGTGCTGCAGTTTCGCTTTTTTTCGGTGGCGTTGCGGAAGAAGCAGTGGCGGGAGTACATTCGGCAGGACAACCCGGTTGCGGCTGCGCTGCTCAGTCAAATGGGGTATACTGAAAGAGAGAAGGTGGAGCTGAAAAAAGAGTTTTTGCGCATGTTGGTGCGGTTGGAGCTCGATGAGGCGAGGCAGCGGCTGCTGCTTGGGTTTTTTGAGACGTACGTGAAGTTGACAGAGGAAGAGGAACAACAGCTGCAAAGCGAGGTGAAGGCGATGGAAACGAAAGAACGAGAGAAAGTGTTGGAGCTGATCATCTCCTACGAGCAAAAAGGGAAAAAAGAAGGGCTGGAAGAAGGGGTAAAACGCGGCCTTGAGCAAGGGATGAAGCAAGGAATGGAACAAGGCATGAAACAGGGAATGAAGCGGCTTATTCAGACAATGGCACAAAAAGGAATGACGGCCTCCGAGATTGCCCGGTTGGTCGATCTTTCTGAAGAAGAGGTTCGAAGCTTGTTGAGCGAGTAAGAAGAAAAGGGGTGATCGATCTCACCTTAGAAGGCCGGTGATTTAAGGGGGCAATCCGCTTGTCAAACCGGTTTCTCAAATAGATAAGCCTTGTCGCATCAGGAGCGCCTTTCAAACGTTCCCCCATTGCTCAAGAGACACAAGCGTTTTTCACCAACCTCCTAGTGTTTTCTGTTGAATGAGTATGAGAATAAAGAAGAAGGCGGTCATCCACCGCCTTTTTGTTCTGTGAAAATCGCACCAGTGAGTCGTGATTTTTATGTCTGGGTAGAGGCGATAAACTCCGCTCTTGTCATAGTTCCCCTGAGATTATCGCTGTGGTATAATCGAGTTCAAAAGCGGATATACTGAAATCAGGTCATAGTTCCCCTGACCCGAGTTCGACAGTGACTAGGCAAACAAAATGCCTCTCATCCCTTGATACCAAATGGACGAGAGGCATTGGGGCATACGTTGGGCGTGTATCTAGGTGCAAGGATGGATGCCTAGAATCTTCGGAGGAGGCTCCAGCCCTAGAGCCGCAAAGAGTTGCACTTGTTTGGCCGTCCGTTCGGTCGTTGACCAAGGTCGCCGTTTTTTGAAGAAAAATGTCCAAGCATGAGACGTTCGCATTCGTCTCTTACGTTCGGCCACGATTCATGATGGAGTTAAGCTACGGTGATTCCATCTTTCTTTTTGCGTGTAACTTGTCGTATGTACATGTCTATATTATAACCGATATTCAGCTCTTTTAAAAGTTAAAATAGGCAAGTCGTGTGCCTATGGAATTCGGCGTTTTTTTCTAGGGGCCACATCGTAAACTCCTTGATATCAAAGCATTTTGGCCATTTTCATTTGCCTAAAATGGCCTCAAAACTGTCGAACTCGGGCCTGAGATTATCGCTGTGGTATAATCGGATTTTCCGTTTTCATATTGGTACTGACGTCATAGTTCCCCTGAGATTATCGCTGTGGTATAATGCCTGTGACGTAATCGCGGAAGTGGTAAGCGTCATAGTTCCCCTGAGATTATCGCTGTGGTATAATATTCGGACGCTTCGGGGAACCGTAGTAAATGTCATAGTTCCCCTGAGATTATCGCTGTGGTATAATTCGGAATGGAAATAATAAACTTAAATAAGCGTCATAGTTCCCCTGAGATTATCGCTGTGGTATAATTAATCCGAGAGATTGGCCGATCAATATCAAGTCATAGTTCCCCTGAGATTATCGCTGTGGTATAATACGTATCCAAAAAAGCCTGCAATCTCAAGGATCGCGGGCTTTTTTGCTTTTAAAAAATACGAATGTGTCTATGCAATAGGGGGAACCATTTCCGTTTTTTAAAAAAGTGTCAGCTGTGTGGATGTTATTTTCTTTTCTTGGGCTGTTGGTTCCCCGAGAAGCAGTTGCATTTTTGTGTACTGCTTTTCCGTTACGATCATTGCCCGAATCGATCCTCGAGGGGGTAAGTTGCGTTTTAATCTTGCCAAGTGTTTATCCGTCGCCTCATGTCCATGGCAGACACGGCTGTAAACCGAAAACTGTAGCATATCATACCCTTCGTTGAGCAGGAATGTGCGAAATCGCCGGTATTCACGTTTCTCCCGGTTGGTCACGACGGGAAGATCAAAAAAGACGAGCAGCCGCATAAACTTACTCATACACGTGCAGTTGTAATGGGAGAAGTTCCGGCAATTTCAACAACGAAGGGTTTTGGCTTCGGCTTGCGGTGACGAAGCTTTTTGTCATTTCTTCTACCGCGTTCACGACGGTCAATCTTTCTCCATTCACTAGTATGTCCATATTGACTAAATTGTATAAGTCTGCCCGAATGGATGGAGAAAATTTATCATCCGGTTGGATGTGCTGGGCCACGTATAGATCGATGAGCGGGCGCAATACTTCCATAAAGTCGTCGGCGAGATTAAATTTGTTCAACTCGTTATCGTGGTAAATTCCTAAGCATGGGAAAAAACCATACCCGACGAGAGAACGGGCGACGAGTCCACGCATGATGGCGTATCCATAGTTTAAAGCTGCGTTTATGACTGAATCGCTTCGCCGGGTAAACTCATTGCCGAATAAATATTGGAAATACTTTTTTGCCCCATATGCTTCACGGTTATTGCTATCTCCGGAGTCGACGGTTTTGCTGATGCGGTATAGCTCGTCGGCTCCTTGTTTGTTCAAGAACTCCAAACACTTTCCTTGATTGACGAGTTTTTGGATCACGATCCGCTGCCAAATTCGCTTTTTAAAAGGCTTGGAGTAGGCGTACTGCATGTGCAGCACGCCTACTTGACGAGAATGTTTTTGAAACGGCTGCAACACCCCGTTGGGGAGCCGTTTTTGGTCACAGGTGAATAATGCAATGTTATATTCGGCTATTTTGCTTAAAGCGACTGCTGTTACGCTGACGGCTTGTTCCTCGATGATAATGGAACAAATATCCTCCAGCGGGATAGAAACTTTTTCTTCCTGTTCAATCACGAGTTGATTGTAACGGACGGATAGTTTCCCTGGTTTCCGGATGAGCAGATGACGCCAACCCAACTCTCTTTTCCCCTCTCACTTTGTAGATGTTGCCGAGCACATCTACTTGGTATTTCTCGAATCGTTTGAGGGTTCTTGAACCGATGCCGCGGAGTGAGAAACTGTTGTCATGGCTGATCAACTCCAGTCCTCCTGTGGCTGAGTCAATCGTTTTGTAGTAGACAAACACATCTTTAATGTTGATTTCATGGCCTGCGGTCGTTTTCACTGTTTTTTCCCGGGGAAGCTCAATGCGAATGAGATCATTCGGGTACAGGCTGAATCGGAACGTATAGTCCTCCGTCATTTCCTTCCACTCGGAGTACGGCTTGTTTGGTTCGATGGCTTTGTTTGGCAAAACCTTTTTCATGATGTCCATTGTGTAGACGGGAACACAATAGTATTTCCCGTCTTTTTCAAATACGTCAACTCGAACGATGTTGCTGTTGTAGGCGACAGTTTTGCCATCATTGAGCGGGATGACTTGGTTTTTTGTGTCGATGATTTTCACTGTCCGAATGATAGGCCCTAGTTCCCCGTTCTTTTTCGGTTTGTAAAGAGGTTCCTGGAATGCTTTTCTCGGATCATTGTTATGCTCAAGCAACCGCAGGCGGATCGCTTCGTATGTCCTTGGGTCGCTTTCTTTGCCGTACATAGGAAAATGTCCGCTTGCATCCAGCTTGATTTCGGACAGTTTCGTTTTGACAACAGTTTGGATTTTCCCGCTCCGTTCGTCGATGCCGATATAACGCCGCAATGTTTCTTGATGAGCCGCCCCTGTGACGCTCCGCTTCGGCATGCGGGAGACAAAAACCGGCTGCAACGATTCGAGTTTCTCGTTATCATAATTTCCAAGATTGAGAGCTTTTATACTCTCCTTTGGATTTTTTGATAAACGTGCCCGCAGTTCATCGGCGAAGTGCGGCCAAGGTTGCGGAAAGTGCGGTTCCGTCTTTTTGGCCAGTTCTTTGGCTTGTTCGCGCCGTTGATAGAAGGCGGTGACTCGGGCGATATCGCTCAGCGTTGTGCAGGCGACGATTGCGGCGTCCACGGCATGGTGCAAATCGGATTCTTCACGGTTTTTGTTAAAATCCCAGCGGCTGCGCAAATGGGCGGTAACGCCGCCGTTGACTGTATATACTTTTTGCTTGTCATCACTGTCGGCGAATTTGAGATGTTCACGAATAAAGTTGGCGAAAAAGCGTGAAATATACCGGGTGTCATTTAAACTTCGGTTTTTCCATTCTGCTTCTTCGTTTTCATCGTAATGAAGCCGGAGCAGCCGATCCCGCTTCTTTTTAGAAAACTGCTTGTTCGTTAACACAAACGTTTCGAACTGTTGCCAGCGCTCAGTTCCTACGCCTAAATACTCGGCAGGGATGCGGTTGCCTTTTTCGCGATTTTCTTTTGTCAATACTAATACTTTATTGGTATAACTGTCATCCAAGCTCCGGCTATATGGAATCACGTGATCTACTTCTACATAGCCCGGTTCAAGCAGTCGCTTGATTTCGATTGGTTGAAGCGAGTAGGCGCATCTTCCGTTTTGCTCGCTCCACAGTTTGAACTTAACAATGTCATGGCCAGTTGGGTTTCGTGTCAGCCCGTATTCGATCAGCTGGCGGATGGCAGTTTCGTTTCTCTTTCTGTTTTCATCTTGTTCTTTTTTTGTTTTCTTCCGCTCGTCAAATGTTTGTGACAAATCGCGGGCTAATTCGATATGAATCGATACCGGCGAGCCGTACTTTTTGATGATGGCATTCACCACTTTTCGCGCCTGTGTCAACGCGCGCATGACGACCGGATTGGCGATCGGCGGAATAGTCGGCAGCAGCACTGTTTTTTGTTTCTTCGTTGGCCCTGTAAACGTGTATCCCGCTCGCTCACAAGCGGAAGAGTAGACTTCGCCTTGTTCCATATACGGGAGAATGTTGCGGAGTGCTTTTAGCGACAAATGGCCGAATTTGGTGAATGACAAGTTCAATAATTCTTCAATCAGTTCGTTGTCATATACCTTGTTTGCCAAATTTGCTATCCGCTTCCCGTTTTGTTCATATTCATTTCGCAAGTAGCTGCGAATGTGGGCATCATCTTTGAATAATGTCAGGGCGTAACCGAATGTATCAAAATCGATTGGCAGAAACGAACTTGACTTTCCTCTTCCATAAACCTTATCGACGGTTTTGCGAATTTGATGATAGGCGTCGAGTTCAAGGAATCGGATGTTTTCGTTTTGCTTTAGCGGTTCGCCCCAATCGTACACAATACCTTTAAAGTAGGTGTCATCAGGCAAATGGAGCAATGTTCGTATATCATGATAGGTAAGTTTGTTTTTTTGGAATGCTTGTTCATACAAAAGGCGGCGTTCTTCATCGGTGAGTTCCCGCGTTCCTGATGGGGAGACGAGCCGCAATTTATTGATGTGCTCCCAAGCGATGAACGATTGGAATGTGTATGTTGCCTTAGGTGCCCGCTTTTCTTTCGGTTCGAAGGTACAAAAGCCGACCTTTTTCTCGATGTCATCTTTGGAGGCGACAGGGCGCTGCGAAGACCAAATGGCGATATATTCATTCTCAAACGCTTCTGTGCAAATCATGTTTCCGAACTCGCGCTGTCTGGCAAAAATAAGTTGGATCTCGCGTTCTAAGTCGTCACGTGCGATCGTGTTTGTGTAATTTTCCCCTTTATTGCGCTTATGAAGCACAAATTTTGGGTCTCTCACGATCATTTCACCGACGGTCCGGTAGCCTGTGAGAATGGAGCGGTTTTCTTCGATATGTTTGAGCATCGTACTGTTTTCTTTGTTGCTGCGCTCGCTTTTGCGGTTGGATTTGAAGCCGCGCCGCTTGGCTAGATGAAGGAGAACGCGGGCCAATTCATCGTTATTTAGTTTTCGATCTAACGCTTCAACGCGCAGCTGCCAGACATCAATTTCATGTTTTTTCTCGAATAGCTTGTCCAGTTCTTCTTGTGTTAAGACGTTTTCACGGGTGAGCAGACGGCGAATGCGCTCAAGCCGATGCCTGCGGCGGCGCAGACGACGCCGGGCTGAGCGGGCGAGGCGTCGAGGGAGAGCTAGTGATTCTCCCGTTTGCGGGTTTTCTGCTCTGTCAAAGATGCGGACGCCCAAATCTTCGATACGAGGAAGATCCAGATTAATGACTGCCCAGCCGACAGATGTAATACCGATATCGAGGCCGATTTTGTATCTCACTTCGATCCCCTCCCATAACGGAATAATGTAGTAAAAAAGACCTTAGCGTTTTCCGCCAAGGTCTTCGTTTGCCTAAGAGTGGGGAATGCCCGCCAAAAGCGGGCGATAGGCGATCCCCAACGCCGCGGGTCATTCTGCCCAGGCAGAAAGCCCTTATCATAGTAACCCTGAGACCATTGCTGTGGTATGATCCTATTACTATAATAATGCACATATTTGGAAAATGCAAGTTCTTTTTCTATACTTTCATGGACGACTGGGCGGAACGGGCGCGTTGGAGAGGCGATTCCGTATTCGCTGCTTCAGCGGATGAAATGGGCGGGGGAATAGAGGGGCAACCGTTGGATGAAACGATGACAGGTGATGAACAGAAGGTGTCCCACGTTTTGTGGACACCTTCTTTCATGTTCAATGTCGCCAGAGCGCTTCGTGTCGATATAGTGCTTCCGGCTGAGTGAGGTGCCCATCTCAGTTGGATGCCGCTAAGTCGCTTAGTGCCGGCTATGAAGGCGATGCGTCCACGCGGCGAGTTTTTCTTTCATCTCCTCGCGCCATGGGGTGGATGCACGGCGGTGGGCATAGCCGACCAAGGCGCCGGTGACGATCAACAAGAGACCGGACAAGGCGAAAATCGAAGCGATGGAAAACAGGCCGGCGATGGCGCCCGCGGCCGTTGGACCGGTCAAGTTGCCGAGGAAGCGGCTGCTGGCGGTGACGCCGAACACCCTCCCTTGAATGCGGCGTGGGCTTTGCGCGTTGATGAGCGCCTGAAGGGCAGGCCATACGCCGCCGACGACTAGCCCTTGCAGGAAGCGCCATACGTACAAGGCGTAAATGTGGTCTGTCCAGACTTGCGGCAAGGCGAACAAGCCGGAGAGAACAAGCAAAATCGGCAATGTTTTCTCCTGCCCGATCCGGTCGCCGAGCTTCCCTAAATACGGCGCACCGATGATCGTGGCGATGCCGGTGATCGATGAGGCGAGGCCGGATAAAAAGGCGAGATTGCTAGTGTGGCCGACTAACGATTGGACAAAAATCGTCATCATCGAGTTGACGCCGAGAACGGCGATTTGCACGAGAAACGTGGCGACAAACAAGATGATGAGCGGCCGGTGTTCGAACACGTCTTTGAAGCTCGCCTTGTTTTCTTCTGTCTGCGGCACGACCGGGTCTTTTTCGAGCCAAAAGATGACGGGCAAGAGGGTAAGCAAAATGCAAAGCCCGGTCACTAAAAACACCGGGCGGAAGCCGAACAAGTCGGACAAAGCACCACCGATGAGCGGCCCGATAATGTTTCCGGCGATGCTTCCGGTTTGCAGCGTCCCGAGCGCTTCGCCGCTATGGTCTTTCGGGACGACGCGGGCCAAATAGGAAAACGAGACGGTGATGAAGCCGGAGAAAAAGCCGACAAGAAACCGAAGCACAAGAAGCGCCGTGGGCGACGTGGCCAACGCCATGCAGGCGGTGATCAAACCCATGCCGATTCCGGCGCGAATCAAATTGGCGCGCTGGCCATATTTATCGGCAAACATTCCCCAAATCGGCGCCATGATGGCCGCCGATAAGAAGGTGGCGGAAAAGACAAGCCCGGTCCACATGCTTAAGGCATGATGCTCAGTGACACCCATTTGCCATAAGAAAAGCGATAAAAAGGGAATGACCATCGTCATTCCGGCCGACACCATAAAATTGCACAGCCATAAAATGCGGACGCTTCGTTTCCAGTCCATGCGGGGTCATCTCCTGGATTATTTCGTTTCTCTAATAATTTTAGCACAATGGAAAAGAAGAGGGAATGATTTTGCTCACGCGTGACAGGGGAGCGAACAAACCAATCCCCCTTGCCGGGCAGGCAAGGGGGTCATCTATGTCAAAAGGGGGGAGGGGGATTACGCGTTCGTCGCTTGGGCTTCTTTCCATTTTGCCAGCTCACGTTCCACTTCTTCCTCAAACGGCACAGGGGACAATGCAGTGTTCGCTCCGAAACGGGCGGCGGCCGCTTCCGCTTCTAAGGCGATGACGCGCTCTTCCATGCGGGCGAAGCCGCGCAGCGCTTCATCAGCGGAAAACGAAGTGAGCGCCGTGTCGATTTGCTTGAGCGCCTGGGCGGCGTTGACGCGAGCGGTGAGCTCAAGCTGCTTGGCGGCGAGCTCGTCATACCGTTCGCGCAGCTCCTGAAGACGGCGGGCCACCTCGGCGGTTTTCGCTTTGATCGCATCGTATTGTTGCTTATAGGCTTCCCGCTTTTTCTCGTGCAGCAGTTTGTCGCGCAGTGCCAGCTTGGCGACCGCTTCTTCGTTGCGTTCGAGCGCCAGTGCAATCAGCACCCATTTCGGCAACAAGGCGGCGACCCCTAAGGTGACCAGCGCCCAACCGATCCAGCGCTTTGACCGCTTCATCGCGAGCCATACGGCGCCAACGCCGATAAGCAGCAAGGGGATGACCCACAGGAACAAGCTTGGAAGCATCCAGCCTGCGCGCGGCCCCATGTCGAATGCCTGACGGTGGTGCCAAACGCCGCCATGCACGCCGTCAAACGGAACCTCGGGGCGTCCGTGCGCCATCGCTTCATGCGGCGTGAGCCCATGAAGCAAGCTGACCCCAACGAGCGCCACAAGCACGAGCCAAACGACTGCTCGAGTTTTCTTCAATCCTCTCACCTCCTTTTCCGTGGTGGACTGGCTTACGGTTTGTATTGTAGAAGGGGAAGGAGAAAATTAGGTGAAAAGCGAATGTTTTTTAAAGGAATTTTACACATATCATCCATTAGGGGGATCCGCGCAAGATGGACGGTGATTTTCGTATGACATTGTGGGGGAGGAAGGAAAGACGTGGTTCGGTCGTATGGGCTTGATGTGGGCGGCGCTTTGTTGGTGTTGTTGTTTTCCTTTTTGTTTCCAACGTTTAATGTCGGATATTATGCGTACGGCTCGTTTCTCGCATTTGCCATCGGCTCGTTGATCGTCGGCTTGGCGAGAATTCGATGGCATCCACAGGCGCGATTTGGCGGTACTCTGATCGGTTCGCTCCTCATCATCGCGATCTCTGTCCTCATCATCCGCCTGTTTCCGATCGAAATCCGCGATGCCGGCGACTTGGTCATGCCCTATGTCAATGCCGTTATGAATGCGTTGATTTATTTTCTGATGATGAACGCCCTCCACTTGTGGCATCGCCTAGTAGCGGGCAACGTTTCGTTTTGGAAAAAACGGTGAAGCGGATCATGTGGCCGTCGTAAACAAAAGGCGCCCCAGTCTGCCTAGAGCGCCTTTTCCTTCAAAAGTCCGAGCGCCGTGTTCTAACGCCTAATCAAGTGAATACACGAACCCTAAGTTGATCGGTTTTCGATCATAAATATCTGACCCGGATGAGTAGCCGTATGTGAACCCTGCCTCTTTAAGAGCTGAAATGGAAAATGATCCTGTTATTATCAACTAGGTGAAGTTTAGTGGAATTCTGATCTTCCGTTCAAACCAAATTTACTTGTGATTGGGTACGCAAAGGATACGAAGGATGTTTTTGGTAATGCCAACTTTGTACGTGCGAGGTGAACTTCCCATGAGGAAACGTTATGGTTTGTTGTCTATTCTTCTTTTATGCATATGCGGAGCAGTTATGTTCTTTCAAACATCTGAAAAAACAGATTTCAATCGGAAGAAAACAGAAGTCATTCGAGTAACAAGCAGGACAGAAAATTTTTCGAGCATTCATGAAATTCGAGACGAAAGGAAAATCAATAGAATACTGTAGATGAGCATTTTTCATTACAATAATTTCCATGCCCTAAGAGACAAACAGGGGACCCCTTAGGCGACATGGAGCTGTTTTTTGATCACATCAATGGGAATATCTTGCTTCGCGGCATCGTAGATGAACTCGACGACGCTGTGCCCTTTCCGAGACCGAAGAAGCTCCAGGCCGGAAGAGAGGTCTTGCTGAGATTCGGCGATGCTGTATACGCAGGCTAAGAGCACCACGGCCCAATACCGTTTCACCGCCCGAATGTGACGAACACGGTACCCATCGAGCTTCAGCTGGTCTTTGGCCTGCCGGAAAAAGCATTCGATCGTCCAGCGCTGGGCATAATAACGCAAGATCTCTTCATCGCCTAGCTCCCGGTCGGTGCTCAAGACGACATGGAGATGATCTGGCGTC